>NZ_CBDKZX010000100.1:0-11070 GCF_965301105.1 Kluyvera sp. | reverse complement strand
GATTAATATCAGAAATAGTATTAATGTTTAAGATACCATCATCAAATGTTCTCAGCTTCATCGTTGTTGGAATCTGCGACAGGATTTATTGAACAGTAAGATCGTTGGCATTAGCAATATAGGCATACCCCTCATCACCTACATTTTCCTTTAAGTATGAAACAATCCGATAAATATTAAAAAAAGCATAATCCATATCAGCAATATGATATGTATTAAAATCACATTTTAATGATTTTCTGACATATTCTTTTAAGCCAGATTTGGTCTGAAGATAAATGATATGGAAAATGTCACCATCATAATTTTTTTTGATGGCAAGTGCGACCCTTAACTGTAAAGGAGAGCAAACAATAAAAAGATGATTATTCACAGTGGGCCACCATCATTACGTTACCAAATTGATACAGGTAAATATGTTCAATCATTTTTCAGGTTATTTAATGAATGAACAACCTCATCATAAATGTATTGCGAAGGTATCAATGAAATCCCCTTCTTCTCTATAATTTGTTTAGCTTTCGGATAGTTTGGCCCGCAAAGGTTATCGGTATTATAACCATCATTGTACACTGAACTATAAAACACTAGTGCAGGCTTGTTTCCACTGTTCGCGACATGAACAAATGAGGTATCAACCGAGACAACAAAGTCACACTGACAGAGCACAGCAGCTGCGCTCATAAAATCTGGCGCATCGAAGAAATACGAATTATCATGAAGTGAAATAGAAGACAATTTACTTTTCTCCATCAGGAGAACAATAGAAATATCTTCCCTTGCGCTCAAAAGTGCTAACGTTTCATTGATTTGCCTGTCACTGAAACTTCGCTTCGGAGTGGATGCGAAAGGACAAATTGCCACTTTAACTGTATGGTCAGGCAACGAGGCTATAAAACTTTCCGCAGAAGACTGTGCAACGACAGAAAAGGGTAAAATATAATTACTCGGCAATACACAAGAATCAGAAATGAACTGATTTACAACATGTTTATAATAGTCTGTTATATGAATAACTTTATCACCCGGAATATAATTATCATTATATTTGCTGCCTAAGTTAACATCAAAACCAGAAAGTACCTTATACTTCATAAGTGATAGTAATTTCAGATACTTATAGGTTGCATACCAACTACAATGGCTGTAAGGATCAATCACTAAATCATAATACTTTTTCTGACAGGCGGTTGTATCACCAAGTGAAATCACATTGCTGATATCGTGATTATCAGAAAATAAAGGTATCGTTTTCTTCGCTACAATAAGATCAACTTCAATTCCTGACTCTTTCAGGAATCGAATGAATGATGTTGCCATAATTGCATCACCCAGCCCAATATTGATGAGGATGATGCAAACATTTTTTATCGTTAATGAACCATCTTCAATACGAGGCTTTGACAATCTCATTGAAGCTAATAATGATTTTACTTTATAGATAAGGCCATTTATTTGCATATGCTATTTTTTATATTTTGAAACTAACCCATTAGTTTCAGATAAAAATAAGATAGATAGGCCTTAATGCCTCCTATCACTCGCCCCTGTTTAAAATAGTGCTTAGCACAGTAACGTGCATAATTAGCATTAGTTGCCTGTATTAACTCTGAGTTTTTCCAGGGTGACTGTTCCTTCGCTAAAATAAAGGCCTGAGCTCGCGGATATTGAGCCCATGCATGCCAGGGTTTTGTTGGTCCAATATAATGAATAAATATAGTGTTATCATTTATTGAACTCACAACATTATCTTTTAATTCATAATTCAAACTAAACTGAGTGTTGTACTTGATATCAAGAAACTCAACTTTACCTGCTAAAATGATATTCAAGATATCCTGATCTAAGTAAGATAATTTCTTAACCATAAGATCATCTGACAATATGGCTAACGCTTTAGCTGATACGTTTTCCTTGGCCCAGGCAGAAATATTTAACAATAAAAAACCAGCGTTAAAATAACCTTTTTCAAGTGCGCTGCAACCTAAGCTATCCGCCCGTTTTTTCCACCACGTGGTATCTCTCTCAGGAACAACAGCGGCAACCTTATCATCAATATTCAGGGAGAAGAGTTCACGGATACTCCCCTGGCACATGATATCCGCATCCATATAGATAATGCGTTCTTCACGTCCAATGAAGGAATCGCCAATAATAAAACGAAAATAAGTTGCGATAGACCAATTTTTTGTTGTTGGAAATGATAATAATCTATCACAATTAATAGTATGGATCTCAATACGTGAATAATAGCGCTCAGCCAATTCACGAATTTTTACTATCTGCTCATCATTTATTACGTCGATATAAATATGGAAAACAAAGTTTGAATCAGTGTTATTTAGCAAAATTGAGGCGATAGAAATACCGCAACCAAAGAGAAAATTCTGATCAATGCCATAACAAATATGCAAGGGTTTTTCAGCATATCGGGCGTCAGAGAAATCAAAAGCTACTGTTTTAGTAATAAAATCAGTAGCTTTCAGAAATTGAGCATCCATATAAATAACCTTTAAAATTACAGAGATTTACGAATTGTTCTTTCTTTTATTTTTTCAGCCTTTTCTTGAGCATGTGCGATTAATGCTTGTTCATCTTTCAGGATTTTCTTTAGTGGCTTATTGAAATAAATATTTAAGAACCTATAAATATCTCGTTGAGTCAGCCCAATATCTAATGAGGAAAAATAAAGGCCAATGAGATCTTTATCTCTCCAACGTAATGGTACGCGGTTGCGGATTTGTGCACGATGTAAATCAATAACAGATAATTTTAAATTGCTCTCTTTACCATCAAATGGGAGATGCAGAAGAAAATGGCAAATATAGCAATCACGGTGATTAATCCCTCCCTGATGCATCGTTCTAACCATCGTTGCTACGCGTGCAATAAGCATACGTTTAACCTTTGGCTCCGGTGCATTGACCGCCCAATCAGCACAATAGTCTTCCAGACTTACTGTAGGAGTGAGATCTTCGGTGATAATAAACGAGACTCGCGTTAACGGATTAAAACCTTTTTCACCAAAACCAATGCCCTGCATCGTATCCACCCCGAGTTCCCGGAGCCGGTGAATCGCATTCCATTCGCGATCCGCACCCAAAACAGGCATACGGAATGAGAAAAGATTTTTGACTATCTCTTTTAGAGATGTGCCACGATGCCATTTGAGGAAGAAACTTTTTCCAGAAAGTTCGAAACGCAGAGTTCGGCGAGTTTCAAGTTCTCTGAATACTTCGCCTTGTAAGGTTTTCACTTCTTCAAATGCATCTTTACCGCGCCATGCCGTAGCTAGCGGTTCTCTAAGTTCGACCATCTAAACCACCTATAATGATATCGGCTGCTTTCTCAGGCAGGCTGTATAAATCTTGAGTATCGGCATAATACCTTGCATTTTCGGACCATGCTTCACGTAATGAGGGATGCTGTAATGCATTACGTAAGCATGCATTCAAGTCTGCCTGACGGTAAGGTTCCGCGATAACCTCACCGCAGTTTGCTTCAGCAATATAGTGCGCATATCCGCAAATGGCAGTGGTTAATACCGGTAAGCCTGCCGTGATGGCTTCCAACAACACAATCCCCGCGGCTTCCTGATAAGCAGGATGTAGCAATAGATCCGCAGAGGCCATCAATTCAGCAACATCGTTACGCCCCGAGAAAAATCGAACATTATCTTGTACGCCCAACTTCTCCGCTAACGCCTCAAACTTACGAGATTTATCCTGTCCGACGACAAACAGCAAAGTTTGGCTGCGTAACTCATCCGGTAACGTAGAAAGCGCAGTAATGGTTCGATCAACCCCTTTTCGCGTAAAGTCAGAACCAATCTGAAGCAATAAGAACTGGTTATCTGTAATGCCATTATTCTGCCGAAAACGTTGTCTGCTGCCTGCTGGTTGCGCGCTGTACTTACGCTCCGGATAAATTCCAGGAGGAAGGATATGGAATCGTTCAGCCTCGGTATGGTAATGCTTTTGAAAATCAGCAATCTGCTTATTCGTTAACATGAGTAGTTGTGTCGCCTTACCCTGCTCGAATGTAGCGCGCTCAAAAGCAGAATAATGGCGATATCGTGATGTCAGGCGATACAAAAAGCCCTTTTCTTGTGCAACCTTTTCGGCATAACAAACATCGGCTGCATAGTAGACATCTAACCCCGGCATCTTATTAAAACCAACAATGCGGTCGGCTGGACTATCGCGTAGATGATTTTGCACCCAGGAATAGTATTCCGCGTTACGCCCATGGTTTGTGTGACTTTTTACAGGTACCAGAATAAGCTCAAAGGCAGCAGGACATTCGCCTTCCCAGGATTGGGTATAAACCCGTACATGGTGTCCACGCTGTGCGACCGTCTGCGCGATACGCATGAAGTCACGTTGCAAACCACCAAACGGAAAATATTTATACAAACAAAAGGCAACTATCATTTCTCTACGCCTGTAGTCGATAAGCCATTATTCTTAAGGAGCATCGTGTCAACCGCAGCAATCACATCTTCAGCAGGAATGACTGAGAGGTACATTTTACCACGATCCAACTTATCGCGCGAAGGCATAGCCTGGTAGTCGCCAGCCCAAAACTGGATCATATTGTTCGACCATGGTCGCCAGAAAATGTGGTTTGTTGCGCCAAAAAGACAGATCATCGGCGTGTTTAGCGCAGCAGCAATATGCCCTGGCGCGGAATCAACCCCTAAAAAGAGTACTGCATGATCTATTAATGCAGCGAGCTCCGGGAATGTCATTTTTCCTGCCAATGCGGTAACAGGAGGAACCTGGCATCTTTGAGCAATAGCGGCAATGCAGGCCAGGTCATCCCGACCCGGACCAGATGTTAAAACGACATCGAGTCCTCTCTCGTGTAGCGCATCGATAACTTGTGAGAATTTATCATTCTCCCAGCATTTAAATAGCTGCCGAGCCGTAGGCTGGATAACAACAAATCGCTCTCCTACGTGAGCCTCATCCAACATTGTCCGCACTTTTTCCCAACTGGATTGCGGATAACTCATGGTCGTTTTAGAGACATAGGAGTCCAGGCTAAGAGGCTTGAGTATTGAAAGGTTACTTTCAACAACATTATTGCCCTCTGGCGGCACCAGATGGGTGAAGCTTTTTCGCCAGAAGCGATTCTGACGATGCCCGAAATCGTGGGAGATGCAAACCGGCACCTTCAACATTCTCACCAACAGAGCAACGATCCATTGATCGGCCATGTTGATAACGAGATCATAATGATTAGCTCGTAACGCTTTGATTACTGATGCGAAATTTTTAATTTTCTCACACGACGTGCTTTTCTTGTTTTTTAAGCCATAAAGTCTGTGGATTTCAGGATTCTCGGAGAGGATAGGGATCGTATCCTCATAAAGTAGAACATCAATTAAAGCATCCGGATAATGATGCTTTAATGTGCTAATCACCGGGGTGGTCAGCAACATGTCTCCATGAAAACGCATTTTGATAACAAGAATTCTTCTAAATGGCTTTTCCACAAGCAGCCCTTCGTTAAGATAACTCAGTGAGAAGTGAACCAAAAGCACGCTACCGCCCCAGGCTTTACAGCTACCCGAATGCTGAGCCACATACTCTGCATAATTACTCCCACGGAGTATATCACTTACCATCACATCATTCGATATGCAAAATTTACCTTAAAAAACAATAAATAAGGTTATTATCGTTTACATTCAGACTTATTATTAGCAAGATAAAACGCTAACAAAGTGTAGATAAGGTATATTTCCATAAACATTTTCTCGAACATGCAATACACCAGGAAATACCCAACAAAAGACGCAAAAATAGATACACTAAATACATCTTTGTTAATCTTAATAGATCTTATCTGCGCTTGTATGTTGACAAATATTGATGCAATGAAAAGAATCAACCCACCGAAACCTACATTATATAAAACGGTAATAAACAATGGCTCATCAAGATTATATTTATTGGTTTCGCTGTTAAAAACCCCATCTTCTCTTGGCGCGTTGTGATCCCAAAGATATTGATCATAGGTTGAATTACCGTACCCAATACCAAATAGGTTGTTTTTCACACTATCCATTACTAAAGGGTAGCGTTGCGTCAAGATTTTATCTCGGCTACTTGTAACATTAGTAAGCTTCGTTGTTTGTTCAATCTTCCCCTTTACTTGAGGGAATATATTGTAGGCAGCAGCTAATCCAACACCAGCGATTACAGCAATCACGAACATTGAAAATATAAATTTCTTTATATCTTTAGAGAGGATGAGCATAACAAAAATAGTTTCAATAATTAATGAAACAATTCCCCCTCGACTACCGGTATACAACAAAAAGACAAAGGACAGGAACGCAACCGCAAGTAGTGGTATCTTCAGATATCGCTGTTTTAGTATTACGGCACTCGTCAATACAAATGGAAACAACATCACGACATAAAATGCAAAACCGTAACGTAATTGAAGATAGAGTTCCTGAGGATTGTTTTTTAAAAAACGAATGATAGGTACTGCTAAAACTATATAGGACAATGTCAGGATTGCACTGAACACATATGTTTTTTTGATCATATGCAAGTGTTCTTTAAAGGCAATCAACATTAACCACATAACGAGTGGATATCGCCAATCTTTAAATAATAATTCTAATGCTGAAAGATATTCATTTTCGTATGTAAAAAAAGCGATACTAAATAAACACCATAGTGAAAAAAATAACAGGCTTTTTCTTTCTTTTAAGAATTCACCTATAGAAGATAAGGGATTCACCTTTTCTTTACAGAACAAATATACTGATAGCAACAACGCCAATGCAGTGCTAATATTCAATATTGCTCGATTGTCAATCGTAAATAACCCAAATATCATTAAGAATAAAAGCATGTTCATTAATGACAGTCGATTCACACACCCAGGATTAATCTTGATTATCATACTTTTCGCACACCCGCCTTCTGTATTATCTTGGAGACGCATTGACAAATACATTCATTTAAATTATAATAAAAGATGATTTTAGAGCATTACAATAATAAATAACAACCTTTTTTTATATGGCTTACCTATTTAAGCAAAAAACAATGACATTTTTGTATTGCACAAGGGTTTCAAATTGAAAAGAAACATCATTCAGCACGTAAAAAATGCTCATATCGATGGTGATAGCGGGACCGAGCAATGTGTTAATATTACCTACGGCGCTGATAATGATTTTTTATACGGAACAGGCGTATCTATTACTTCTGTGTTATTGAATAATGAGGATTTGAAGTTTCATTTTCATATATTCTCAAATAACGTTTCTATAGAGAATCATCGTCTTTTCGAAGAACTTGCTCGCCAGTACAATACAAAAATTACATTCTATTTATTAAATGATGACTTATTAAAAAGTTTACCTACTGCGTCAAAGTCCTGGAACCATTCAATCTATTTCCGCCTTATTGCTATCGATTACTTTGCGGATAAACTGGATTCAATAATTTATCTTGATTCAGATATAATATGTAAAAAAAGCATTCACTCATTGCTAGATGAATCATTTGACGGGAAAAAGCTTATTGCTGTTCACGATAAGTTTGTCGATACATCAAATATAAAAAATATTCATCCAGAACACTATTTCAACTCAGGTTTTTTATATTTCAATCTAGACAAAAACCAGAGTGAAAGCCTCACGGACAAAGTAATATCCATTGTTAAAAATGGTAAATTCACACATCCAGATCAAGATGCATTAAATATCATATTCAATGATGATGTTAAAATCATAGAGCATTGCTTTAATTCTTTCTTTAACATTGACAGCCTAATACGAAATAAAAAAAGAAAATTCGAAATAACATCAGAAACTATTTTCATTCACTATGTTGGTGTATCAAAACCCTGGCATGACTGGACTCAGTATTATACGGATGTTAACTACTTCAAAGTGGCAAGAGATAACTCCCCATGGAGAAATCGCCCATTACTGTGCCCATCTACATATAAACAGCTGGCGAGAAAAAGTGCGCACTTAAAAAATAATGGAAAATACCTCAGTGCAGCTGTCTATTACATGAAGTATATTTCAAAAAAATTCCTCTCGCGGATCGTATGATCATAAAACTCATCGTTCTGAATACTGGCCGTTTGCATTTAACCAATCGATACGCAAAAATGGCATCGCCCCTAAGCCAGATAACGAAACCAGAACTGCAAAAGTAATGGTAATATCATAGATAAATACATAGAATCCCCAGCACATCCATTAGCCAGCTAACGCCCATGCTTGAGTTGCTTTACACCACATTGCTATACCTTATCCAGCCCCTAATCTGGATACGGCTTTGGGTGCGCGGACGTAAGGCTCCAGCCTACCGAAAACGCTGGGGTGAACGTTACGGTTTTTATCGCCAGCCGCTGAAGCCCGGCGGGATTATGCTGCACTCGGTGTCCGTCGGCGAAACGCTGGCGGCGATCCCGCTAGTTCGCGCACTGCGTCACCGCTACCCCGATTTGCCGATTACTGTCACCACGATGACCCCAACCGGGTCCGAGCGTGTGCAGTCGGCGTTTGGCAAAGACGTTCAGCACGTCTATCTGCCGTATGATTTACCCGATGCCCTTAACCGCTTCCTCGATAAAATCGACCCGAAACTGGTGTTGATTATGGAAACAGAGCTGTGGCCAAACCTGATTGCCGCATTGCATCGTCGCCATATTCCGCTGGTGATTGCCAACGCACGCTTGTCTGAGCGTTCAGCCGCCGGATACGCCAAACTGGGCTCATTTGTTCGCACGCTACTCCAGCGTATTACGTTGATTGCCGCGCAGAATGAAGAAGACGGTCAACGTTTTGTCGCCTTAGGGGCTAAAAATAATCAGGTGACCATTACCGGCAGCCTGAAGTTCGATATTTCTGTTACGCCGCAGCTGGCAGCCAAAGCGGTCACGCTTCGTCGCCAATGGGCGCCACGCCGCCCGGTATGGATAGCCACCAGCACCCATGAGGGCGAAGAGAGTATTGTTATTGCCGCCCACAAGGCGCTGCTGCAGCACTACCCGGATTTACTGCTGATACTGGTGCCGCGTCACCCGGAACGTTTCCCGGACGCCATCAACCTCACGCGTCAGGCTGGCCTGAGCTTTATCACCCGTTCCTCCGGTGAAGTCCCCTCCGCGACAACACAGGTGGTCATTGGCGACACCATGGGTGAGCTGATGCTGCTGTATGGCATTGCCGACCTGGCGTTTGTTGGCGGCTCGTTGGTTGAACGTGGTGGCCATAACCCGCTGGAAGCCGCAGCGCATGCCATTCCCGTGTTGATGGGCCCGCATACCTTTAACTTCAAGGATATCTGCGCCCGTCTGGAACAGGCGAGTGGGCTTATCACCGTGACCGATGCCGCCAGTCTCGAAAAAGAGGTATCCTCACTGTTAGGCGATGCCGATTATCGTAGTTTCTACGGTCGTCACGCCGTTGAGGTCTTGTACCAGAACCAGGGCGCGCTACAACGCCTGTTACAACTCCTGGAACCGTACCTGCCACCCAAAACGCATTGAGGATGATTATGCAAAAACGGGCGATTTATCCGGGCACTTTCGATCCCATCACCAACGGTCATCTTGATATCGTGACCCGCGCGGCCTGCATGTTCGATCAGGTTATCCTCGCTATTGCGGCCAGCCCAAGCAAAAAACCGATGTTTGACCTTAGCGAGCGCGTGGCGCTGGCCCAGCAGGCAACGGCACACCTTGGTAACGTGGAAGTGATGGGTTTTAGCGATCTGATGGCTAACTTTGCCCGCACCCAGCAGGCCAATATTCTGATTCGTGGCCTGCGCGCGGTGGCGGATTTCGAGTATGAAATGCAGTTGGCGCACATGAATCGCCACCTGATGCCGGAGCTGGAAAGCGTCTTTCTGATGCCGTCGAAAGAGTGGTCGTTTATTTCGTCATCGCTGGTGAAAGAGGTGGCGCGTCACGATGGCGATGTGACCCATTTCCTGCCGGCGAATGTACATCAGGCGCTGATGGAGAAGCTGAAGTAGGCTTCAGTGCATTTCCCGGCGGTTCGTCGCCGGGCTATCAACTTACTTTTGGCACTGCCGGCAGTAAAACGTCGCCCGCTGCGCATGTTTGCTGGCGATAATCGGCGTCCCGCATATCCGACAGGCCTCCCCTTTTCGCCCGTACACCTGTAGCTCTTGTGCAAAGTAGCCCGGCTTGCCGTCGCTTTGCAGGAAGTCTTTTAGCGTCGTACCACCCTGCTCAATCGATCGTTGCAGTACTGCTTTGATCGCCGCCACCAGTCGTTCGCACTCTTCTACCGATAACGATGATGCCAGCCGATCCGGATGGATCCGCGCGGAAAACAGCGATTCACTGGCGTAGATATTACCGACGCCCACCACCAGCTTGTTATCCATCAGCCAGGGTTTAATCGCCGTTTTCTTCTTCGCACATTTTGCCTGCAGATACTCCGCGCTAAATTCCGCGCTCAGCGGCTCCGGGCCGAGATGAGCGAGCACGCTGTGCCCTTCCAGCACCGGCGTCCACAGCCAGGCGCCAAAGCGCCGTGGGTCGGTGTAGCGCAGCACTTTACCGTTACTCATCACCAGATCGACGTGATCGTGTTTTTCCGCCGGAAGTTCTTCCGCAAGAATGCGTAAACTTCCCGACATCCCCAGATGGATGATGATCCAGCCGTCTGGTAGTTCAAGCAGCAGGTATTTAGCGCGGCGCTGAACGCTGAGAACCGGTTTATCGCTCAGGCGGTAAATTTCATCAGAGACGGGCCAGCGCAGGCGTCCATTGCGAATCACGGCGTACTGGATGGTTGCTCCGACCAGATGGGGTTCAATGCCCCGGCGGCTGGTCTCAACTTCGGGTAATTCAGGCATAACGTCTCCGGCTCGAATACAGATGTCTCTATTATGGGGACGCGCAGAAAACAAAAAACCCCGCCGAGGCGAGGTTTTTTGTGACATCGAAACTAAAATTATTTGATTTTAGCTTCTTTGTACAGAACGTGCTGACGGACAACTGGATCGAACTTTTTCAGTTCCAGTTTTTCCGGCTTAGTACGTTTGTTCT
>NZ_CBDKZX010000099.1:0-11233 GCF_965301105.1 Kluyvera sp. | reverse complement strand
CCCAACTGGATTTGAAGTCCAGTCGCCTCACCGGAGACGACGATCTTCCGCGCCTACATTGCTACATGGAGGCGGGGCGCATTATAGCTACTTTCAATCATTTACCACATCCCCCCAGGGCACATTTTTCGCCCCATCGCCCCAGCATTTTCGGGTACCTCAGATAAAACCCTGCTTTTTCTTAGGGTTACATTTTCCAGCTCTCACGCCGCACCTTATTTACCGCACTTCTTGCGCGATCGATGGCGCAAAAACCAGCGGTGTACGCGAATAGTTGACCGTTTTCCGGTCATTTAGCCCCGTGTTTATGCATCTTTGGCCGCCCTGGCGTACGGCGTAAACGAACCGGGACACTATCAGTGCAATCGCAAACGCTGCTAAGGGGAAGTACGGGAAAAACAGGGAATGGCTTGAGCGGAAAAAGTGAGCGGATTTTGGCGGAGATCGCAGGAGTCGAACCTGCCGGGAGCCGCAGGCGGCTGCCACTGGAAATGAAGTCCAATCGTCTCACCGGAGACGACGATCTTCCGCGCCTGCATTGCTACATGGAGGCGGGGCGCATTATAGCCACTTTCAATCCGTTGCCACATCTTTACTTACATTTTTCAGCACTTTTTTTACTTCCTCCGCACGGCATGAGTGGAAATGTATTAAAAATCCGTTATTTACACTTAGTCACACTCTGCTCGCCAATCCAGATCACATAAATCAAGAAACGTAATTTGATAACGAGATATCGCAATACACCTTATCAGCCTAATGGTTTACAAATCATGTAACCGGTACCACTTCGGCTTCGGTGCGAAAAGGGTTTGAAAGATGAAGAGTGAAGTATTGTCTGTCAAAGAGAAGATTGGTTATGGCATGGGTGATGCTGCCAGCCATATCATTTTCGATAACGTCATGCTGTACATGATGTTCTTCTATACCGATATCTTCGGTATACCCGCAGGTTTTGTTGGCACCATGTTCCTTCTGGCGCGCGCGCTGGATGCCATCTCTGACCCGTGCATGGGGCTGCTGGCGGACCGTACCCGCAGCCGCTGGGGCAAGTTCCGCCCGTGGGTGCTCTTCGGCGCGCTGCCGTTCGGCGTGGTCTGCGTGCTGGCCTACAGCACCCCGGACTTCAGCCATAACGGCAAACTGATTTATGCGGCAATCACCTACACGCTGCTGACCCTGTTCTACACGGTGGTCAATATTCCTTACTGCGCGCTGGGCGGGGTGATCACCAACGACCCGACGCAGCGCATCTCGCTGCAATCCTGGCGCTTCGTGCTGGCGACGGCGGGCGGCATGCTCTCTACCGTGCTGATGATGCCGCTGGTGAATCTGATTGGCGGCGACAACAAAGCGCTGGGCTTCCAGGGCGGTATCGCCGTGCTCTCGGTGGTGGCGTTCCTGATGCTGGCGTTCTGTTTCTTTACCACCAAAGAACGCGTGGAAGCGCCGCCAACGCAAACATCAATGCGTGAAGACCTGCGCGACATCTGGCAAAACGACCAGTGGCGCATCGTCGGCCTGCTGACCATTCTCAACATTATGGCGGTCTGCGTTCGCGGCGGCGCGATGATGTACTACGTCACCTGGATCATGGGGTCTCCGGCGCTGTTTACCGCCTTCCTCACCACCTACTGCGTGGGCAACCTGATTGGCTCGGCGCTGGCTAAACCGTTGACCGACTGGAAATGCAAAGTGAGCGTCTTCTGGTGGACCAACGCCATTCTGGCGGTGCTGAGCCTGGCGATGTTCTTCGTGCCGATGAACGCCAGCGTCGTGATGTTCGCCTTTATCTTCGTGATTGGCGTGCTGCACCAACTCGTGACCCCGATTCAGTGGGTGATGATGTCCGACACCGTGGATTACGGCGAATGGCGCAACGGTAAACGTCTCACCGGCATTAGCTTCGCGGGCACGCTGTTCGTGCTGAAGCTCGGCCTGGCGTTGGGCGGCGCGATGATTGGCTGGATGCTGGCCGGCGGCGGTTATGACGCCGCGGCGAAAGTGCAGAACCCCACCACCATCAGCATCATTATTGCCCTGTTCACTATCGTGCCGGCGATTTGCTACCTGTTGAGCGCCATTGTGGCGAAGCGCTTCTACACCCTGAAAACGCCGTTCCTGATCAAGATGATGGGTGAACTGGCGAGCGGCGCGCACCGCACTCAGCAGGATTTTGAAAACGTATCTATGAAACAATCTCTTGAGAATTAAAAGGACGAGCTATGAAGATCAGTGATGGAAACTGGATGACCCAACCGGGTCTCAACTTAATTCATCCTGTCCAGGTGTTTGATGTTGAACAGCATGGGAACGAGCTAGTGGTGTATGTGGCACCGCGCGATGTACGGGAACGTACGTGGCAGCTGGACACGCCGATGTTCACTATTCGCTTTTTCTCTCCTCAGGAAGGCGTGGTCGGCGTGCGTATTGAGCACTTCCAGGGTGCGCTGGAGAAAGGCCCGCACTACCCGCTGAACGTGCTGAAAGACGTGAAGGTCCACATCCAGAACACCGCCGAGTTTGCCGAGTTGAAAAGTGGCAACCTGAGCGTGCGCGTCACCAAAGGCGAATTCTGGTCGCTGGACTTCCTGCGCAACGGCGTACGCATTACCGGTAGCCAGTTGAAAAACAACGGCTACGTGCAGGACAGCAACGACAACCGCAACTACATGTTTGAGCGTCTGGATCTCGGCGTGGGTGAAACCGTGTACGGCCTGGGCGAGCGCTTTACCGCGCTGGTGCGCAATGGCCAGAATGTCGAGACCTGGAACCGCGACGGCGGCACCAGCACCGAGCAGTCTTATAAAAACATCCCGTTCTATCTGACCAACCGCGGCTACGGCGTGCTGGTCAATCACCCGCAAAACGTCTCCTTCGAGATTGGCTCGGAGAAAGTCTCTAAGGTGCAGTTCAGCGTTGAAGGCGAGCATCTGGAATATTTCGTTATCGATGGCCCAACCCCGAAAGAGGTGCTGAACCGCTATACCCAGTTCACCGGGCGTCCGGCGCTGCCGCCAGCCTGGTCTTTCGGCCTGTGGCTGACCACCTCATTCACCACCAACTACGACGAAGCGACCGTTAACAGCTTTATCGACGGTATGGCCGAGCGCAATCTGCCGCTGCACGTCTTCCACTTCGACTGTTTCTGGATGAAAGCCTTCCAGTGGTGTGACTTCGAGTGGGACCCGGTGACCTTCCCGGATCCGAAAGGCATGATCCAGCGCCTGAAAGACAAAGGGCTGAAGGTCTGCGTGTGGATTAACCCGTACATCGGTCAGAAATCGCCAGTTTTCAAAGAGCTGAAAGAGAAAGGTTACCTGCTGAAGCGCCCGGACGGTTCTGTCTGGCAGTGGGATAAATGGCAGCCGGGGCTGGCGATTTACGACTTCACCAACCCGGAAGCCTGCCAGTGGTACGCCGACAAGCTGAAAGGCCTGGTAGAGATGGGCGTCGACTGCTTCAAAACCGACTTCGGCGAGCGTATTCCGACCGACGTACGCTGGTTCGACGATGCCGACCCGCAGAAAATGCACAACCACTACGCCTATATCTATAACGAGCTGGTGTGGAACGTGCTGAAAGAGACCGTTGGCGTGGAAGAAGCGGTGCTGTTTGCCCGTTCCGCCTCCGTGGGGGCGCAACAGTTCCCAGTGCACTGGGGCGGCGACTGCTACGCCAACTATGAATCGATGGCGGAAAGCCTGCGCGGCGGCCTGTCGATTGGTCTGTCCGGGTTTGGCTTCTGGAGCCATGATATCGGCGGCTTTGAAAACACCGCGCCGGCGGATGTCTACAAGCGCTGGTGCGCCTTTGGCCTGTTCTCCAGCCACAGCCGCCTGCATGGCAGCAAATCCTATCGTGTGCCATGGGCGTATGACGAAGAGTCCTGCGACGTGGTGCGCTACTTCACCGAAATGAAGTGCCGCATGATGCCATACCTGTATCGTCAGGCGGCGCTGGCGAACGAGCAGGGCACGCCGATGCTGCGCGCCATGATGCTGGAGTTCCCCGACGACCCGGCGTGCGACTACCTCGACCGCCAGTACATGCTGGGAGATTCCCTGGCGGTGGCGCCGGTGTTCACCGAAGCGGGCGATGTGCAGTTCTACCTGCCGGAAGGTCGCTGGACGCATCTCTGGCACAACGACGAGGTGCAGGGCAGCCGCTGGCATAAGCAGCAGCACGACTTTATGAGCCTGCCGGTGTATGTGCGCGATAACACCCTGCTGGCTCTGGGCAACAATAACCAGCTGCCGAACTACGCCTGGCATGAAGGCACCGCGTTCCAGCTGTTCCATCTGGAAGAGGGCCGTCAGGCAGTCTGTGAGGTGCCGACGCAGGACGGCTCCGTTATCTATACGCTGACCGCAAAACGTCAGGGCAACGTGATTACCGTGACGGGCAACGGCAAAGCCAGCGGCTGGACGCTGTGCCTGCGCAATATCCAGCAGATTGCAGGCGTGCAGGGCGGGGCGCAGGCGGGGAGCGAGCTCGGCGTGGTGGTGACGGCGCAGGGTAATGAGCTGGTGATTACACTTTAGTATTGAGGATACCCCCTCACCCTAACCCTCTCCCCGCGGGGGAGAGGGGACCGATAGTGTAGGTTGTGCGTTTGGTTTTCCCCTTACCAGGGAGGCGCTGGTCATACAGCGAGCACTTTGGATTTTCCCCCTCGCCCCTTTGGGGAGAGGGCCGGGGTGAGGGAGAAAACCCGCGCGACTACCTTATCTCGCCCCCCAGCATCTGCTGGGTTACTTCCTGTTTCTCCATATTCACCGCATGCAACTGTCCATTCACCGTCGGTTTTAGCGGTGCCTCTGCTTGTACATTTCCGCTTGCTGTAAGCTGAATATTCCCGTCGCCAGTAATCGGCAATGCCGGCCAGCCCCACTGCTGCAGCACGTTCAGCGGCACGCCGCGGCCGTTAAGCGTGACGTTGGTCTGGCGCTGCGGCTGCTGCGACACGGTAGCGGTGGCTTCCAGAATCCCTTTTTCGGTAAAGGCGCTCAGTTCGCTGATGTTGACCTGAGAAGCGTCTGCGTTCAGCGTCATGGACGGGCGGCGGACGTCAACGCGGTTAAAGGTCGCCGCCGCGCCGTTCAGCGTGGCGCTGCCGCCCCACACGCCCCACTGGCGATTTTTGACCAGTTGCAGGTTGGCGCCGTAACCGTCCAGCGCGGTGATCTGCCACGGGAAGGCTGGGTCGATATCGATAATCAGGTTACGGCTGGCGCCGAATTTCTTCAGCGTGACGCTTTGTAGCCATGGCGGCAGTTGCTCCATCCACAGCGTTTTCCAGTTCTCCGGCAGCGTATACTCCAGCCCGGCGAAGACCGCGTCGTCCAGCACCAGGGCGTTAGCGTCGCGCAACCAGTTGCCGGAGCTGCGCACCATCCCGCCTTCCCAGCGCGAGGTGAACTGGCGTAGCGCAATGCCCTGTGGCGAGAATTCCGCGTTGAGAATCGGGTCGAGCAAATGCAGCGAGCCGTAGATAAACTCGCTGGCGTTGAGCGACAATTTCCCGTCGCTGCTCTGCCAGCCGCCCTGGCTGAGCGTCAGGTTGCGCAAGTTCAGGTCCAGATCGGTGACCGCCCAGTCCGGCCCCTGCAAACGCGCATCGGTCACGTCGAGCCGGCCAATCTGCAACGACGGTACGGTGGTCAGCGGGGCAAGGAAGTCGAGCAGCGATTTATCGCTTTGCATGCGGATATCGTTGAGGCGCAGATTATCAACCACCCAACTGCCGTCCGCGTTGCGGCGGGCATTGCCCGTCAGCGAGCCACGCGCCATATCCGCGCCGACGGTGGTCAGGGTGACTTCATCGTTGTTGATATCGCCTTCAATCAGCACGTTGGTGGCCGGTACGCCGTTCAGCGCCAGCGAGCCTGCGCTCATTTGAATTCGCGCTTTTTTGCCCAGCACGTTGCCGGCTTCCGGCGCCCACGGCATCACGCCGCCTGAGACACGCTGCGCGCTCAGTTCCCAGCCGGTTTCCGGGCTGTTGAGCGCCATATTGCTCAGCTGTAGGCGGTCGGCGACAAACGGCAGCGGCGCGGTGGACGGCGACAGGTTGAGGGTCCCGTCCTGTAAAAGGATGGTATCAACATGCAGCGGATCGGTAATTTGTCGCGAGCTTAGACCAATATCCACCGTTTTCGCGACCAGCGTCGCGGGCTTGCCATCGCGGCCAAAGGTGACGTTTTGCAGCAGGATATGCGACGGGGACGAGAAACGGTGATCCATCGCATCGAACTTCACCTGCCAGCTGGTGTTATCGCTGAGCCACTGGCTGATGTGGCGCGCGCCCCAGCGCGTTTGCAGTAGAAAGTAAAAGGCCAGAATCACCAGTAGCAGGGCGATCAGCAGCCAGATAATGAGCTTTCCAAGAAATTTCATGATCTTCCGTCCTGAGAAGGGCACATAAACCTGTTATGCATGATTTATGGGCAATCCTCAAGGCAGGAATCGTATTATTCGATGTCGGCGGCAGTGGCTAAGGTGCCACCGCCGCGAAGTGAATTACTCTTTCTCTGGCGGGAAAACCAGGTTCAGAATGATGGCGGTGATGCCACCTGCGGCGATGCCGGAAGAGAGCAGGTTTTTCAGCCAGTCCGGCGCGAACTGCAGAATCTGCGGCTGCTGAGACACGCCCAGGCCAACGGCCAGCGACAGCGCGATAATCAAAATGGCGCGGCGGTTCAGCGGCTCGCGGGAAACGATGCGCACGCCGGAGGCGGCGATGGTGCCGAACATCACCAGCGTTGCGCCGCCGAGGACCGGTTCCGGAATATGTTGCACGAAACCGCTTACCGCCGGGAACAGGCCCAGCACGATCAGCATCAGCGCCACCACAAAGCCAACGTAGCGGCTGGCGACGCCGGTCAGCTGAATAACGCCGTTGTTCTGGCCAAAGCAGGAGTTCGGGAAAGTGTTGAACACCGCGGAAACGCAGGAGTTGAGGCCGTTTGCCAGCACGCCGCCCTTCAGACGCTTCATATACACCGGGCCGGAGACCGGCTGCTCGGAAACGTCAGAAGTGGCGGTAATGTCGCCGATGGTTTCCAGCGAGGTGATCATAAACACCAGCATCAGCGGCAGCAGCAGGTTCCAGTCGATACCGAGGCCGTAGTACAGCGGCGTGGGGATCATAATCAGGCTGCTGTTGGTCGGCGCCGTGTTTTCCGGCAGCATGCCGAGGAACCAGGCAATCAGATAGCCCGCCGCCATGGCGATCACCAGCGACGCAATGCGCAGGTACGGGTTACGCTGGCGGTTAAGCAGAATAATAATGGCCAGCACTACGCCTGCCAGCAGCAGGTTTTTCGGCGCGCCGAAGGTATTGTCGGCCATGGCCGCGTAGCCGCCGCCGATGGAGGTCAGGCCGACCTGAATCAGCGACAGGCCGATAATCATCACCACCACACCGGAGACCAGCGGCGTAATCACGCGGCGCGCCAGGTGCAGCACGCGAGATAAGAGCATCTCGGTGCAGCTTGCCAGCATCAGGGTGCCAAACAGCGCCGCCATCATCGTCGGCACGTCCGCGCCGCCGGTTTTCAACGCCGTGCCGCCCATAATCAGCGGCGCCACGAAGTTAAAGCTGGTGCCCTGAATCGACAGCAGGCCAGAGCCTACCGGGCCCCAGGCTTTAATCTGAATGATCGATGCCACACCGGAAGCGAATAACGACATGCTGATAATGTGCTGAGTATCTTCAGCTGGCAGGCCAAGGGCCTGGCAAATCAGCAGCGCGGGGGTGATCACCGCGACAAACATCGCCAGCAGGTGCTGGAGTGCGGCGAAGAGGGTTTGCGGAAGCGGCGGACGGTCTTCCAGGCGGTAAATCAATTCGCTGGTTTGCTTATGCGCAATCGGTTGCGCATTGGCTTGTTCGAGTGTGTTAGAGGACATCTCAGAGGCAATCCCGTGGTGGAAAAGTGGCGATTTTAGCGGACTGGTTGGTAAAAGCAAACGGTTGCTTTCGTATGCGGCAAATTATTGCGGAAAATACCCCTGTGAAATGCGCGTGTTTAACCGCGTGCGTTAACGAAAATGCTGACAAATAATACCTTTTTCTATCACTTTAGCGCTTTTCATGATTACACTTTGGGCCGATGCCTCATGAAGAGGCGATCTCGACATCGGAAAATTGTCGCGTGTGAATGGATCATGCGTTTAGTCAGGAGCTGTAATTATGTTTCATCTCGATACCTTATCGACGCTCGTTGCCGCAACGCTCGTATTGCTGCTGGGACGAAAGCTGGTCCAGAGCGTTTCCCTTCTCAAGAAATACACCATTCCCGAGCCCGTTGCGGGCGGCCTGCTGGTGGCGCTTGCGCTGCTGGTGCTGAAAAAGAGCCTGGGCTGGGAAATCGACTTTGATATGAGCCTGAAAGACCCGCTGATGCTGGCCTTCTTCGCGACCATAGGTTTGAACGCGAATATTGCCAGCCTGCGCGCGGGCGGAAAAGTGGTGGGCACATTCCTGATTGTTGTCGTCGGCCTGCTGCTGCTGCAAAACTCGCTGGGCATTGGGATGGCGAAGCTGCTGGGGCTTGACCCGATTATGGGGCTGCTGGCCGGGTCGATCACGCTGTCGGGCGGCCACGGTACCGGCGCGGCGTGGAGCAAGCTGTTTATCGAACGCTATGGCTTTACCCACGCAACGGAAGTTGCCATGGCCTGCGCAACCTTTGGCCTTGTGCTCGGCGGCCTGATTGGCGGGCCGGTCGCGCGCTATCTGGTGAAGCATTCATCGTCGCCGAACGGTACGCCGGACGATCAGGAAGTGCCTACCGCGTTTGAAAAGCCGGATGTTGGGCGCATGATCACGTCGCTGGTGCTGATTGAAACTATCGCCATGATCGCTATCTGTCTGACGGTGGGCAAAGTGATTGCGCAACTGTTGGCGGGAACGGTACTGGAGCTGCCAACGTTTGTTTGCGTGCTGTTCGTGGGCGTTATTCTCAGTAACGGTATGGCGCTGCTTGGTTTTTACCGGGTATTCGACCGCGCGGTGTCGGTATTGGGTAACGTGTGCTTATCGTTATTCCTGGCGATGGCGTTGATGAGCCTGAAACTCTGGGAGCTTGCGGACCTGGCGCTGCCGATGATCGCGATTCTGGTTGTACAAACCGTGGCGATGGCGCTGTATGCGATTTTCGTCACCTACCGTCTGATGGGGAAAAATTACGACGCGGCGGTGCTGGCGGCGGGTCACTGCGGTTTTGGTCTCGGCGCGACGCCGACGGCGATTGCCAACATGCAGGCGATTACCGAGCGTTTCGGGCCATCGCATATGGCGTTCCTGGTGGTGCCGATGGTGGGGGCGTTCTTTATTGATATCGTCAACGCGCTGGTGATTAAGCTGTTCCTGCTGCTGCCGATGTTTGGTTGAAATAAAAATGCCGGAGCTTATCTCCGGCATTTTTTTGCCTGATGGCGCTACGCTTATCAGGCCTACAAACGGCGTCTCCGCTCGGTGCTTACTCGTCGTGCTCTTCCCACGCTAACGCGCGTTTCACCGCTTTCTTCCAGCCGCTGTAGCGGAAGTTACGCTCGGTGGTTTCAATCCCCGGACGGAACTCGCGCTCAATGACCGCTTTCTCCTGCAGCTCATCCAGGTTCTGCCAGAAGCCAACCGCCAGACCGGCGAGGTAGGCCGCGCCCAGCGCCGTCACTTCGCGTACTTCCGGGCGCTCTACGCGAGTGCCAAGGATGTCGGACTGGAACTGCATCAGGAAGTTGTTGGCCACCGCGCCGCCGTCTACGCGCAGGGCGTGCAGACGAATGCCGGAGTCGGCCTGCATCGCTTCCAGTACATCACGGGTCTGATAGGCGATGGATTCCAGGGTGGCGCGAATAATGTGGTTCGAGTTCACGCCGCGCGTCAGGCCGAAAATCGCGCCGCGCGCATACGGATCCCAGTACGGCGCGCCCAGGCCGGTAAAGGCTGGCACCACGTACACGCCGTTGGTGTCTTTCACCTTGGTGGCGAAGTATTCGGAGTCGAACGCGTCGCTAATCAGCTTCATTTCGTCACGCAGCCACTGAATGGATGCGCCAGCCATAAACACCGCGCCTTCCAGCGCGTAGTTTACCTCGCCGCGCGGGCCGCAGGCGATGGTGGTCAGCAGCCCGTGGCTCGAAGCCACCGCTTTTTCCCCGGTGTTCATCAGCATAAAGCAGCCGGTACCGTAGGTGTTTTTCGCCATCCCTTCCTTCACGCACAGCTGGCCGAACAGCGCCGCCTGCTGGTCGCCGGCGATACCGGCGATAGGAATACGGGTGCCGCCTTTACCGCCGATGTTGGTCTGGCCGTAGACTTCGGAAGACTTACGCACTTCCGGCAGCATGGCGCGCGGGATATCCAGCGCATCCAGCATCTTGTCATCCCATTCCAGGGTGTTGATGTTGAATAGCATGGTGCGCGAGGCGTTGGTGTAGTCGGTGACGTGCACGCGACCCTGGGTCATTTTCCAGATAAGCCAGGTGTCGACGGTACCGAACAGCAGTTCGCCGCGCTTCGCACGCTCGCGGGAGCCTTCCACGTGGTCGAGGATCCACTTCACCTTGGTGCCGGAGAAGTACGGGTCCACCACCAGACCGGTGGCTTTGCGTACGTACTCTTCCATCCCGTCGCGCTTGAGCTGCTCGCAGATATCCGCCGTACGACGACACTGCCAGACGATGGCGTTGTAGATCGGTTTACCGGTTTCACGCTCCCACACCACGGTGGTTTCGCGCTGGTTGGTGATACCGATAGCGGCAATCTGATCGGAGTTAATGTCGGCCTTCGCCAGCACTTCTACCAGCGTGGAGCTTTGGGTCGCCCAAATTTCCATTGGGTCGTGCTCTACCCAGCCTGGCTTCGGATAAATTTGTTCAAACTCACGCTGCGACACGCTGATGATGTTGGCGTCATGATCCATAACGACGGCGCGGGAGCTGGTAGTGCCCTGGTCGAGCGCAACGATGTATTTTTTGTCAGTCATAATGAACGTTCCGTAGTCAGATTACAGCGAAGCATTGTGTTGATTTTGGCTGGAGACCGCTTTCGGCTCTTCAACCTCGCAGGTGTCGCAGGGCAGATGGCGACCGATCAGCTTGCGGTAGCTGAACGCACCCAGTGCTGCACCGACGATTGGCGCGCACAGCGGCACCAGGAAATACGGGATATCTTTGCCGCCGGTGAAGGCCACGTCGCCCCAGCCTGCCAGCCAGGCGAAGG
>NZ_CBDKZX010000098.1:0-12121 GCF_965301105.1 Kluyvera sp. | reverse complement strand
CGCTAAACTGCGCGTTATCGAGTTGACCAAAAAAGCGATGTAACACCGGCTTGAAACTCAAAAAGCCAGTCTGGTCTCCAGGCTGGCTTTTTTTATGCTTTGTTTTAATTTAAATGAAACTGAAAAGGTATTTTAAATATTTTGTGATTTGAGTCACAAAACTGTTGATCGATAAAATCCGGAGGAGTAGACTTTGTTTTGTGAGTTGAGTCACAAAAAATATCACTACTATCGCAGGATAAAAATCATGAAACTGATCAACAAAATCATCGCTCTCTTCAGCTCTATGAACATCTCTTTCGGTACTTTCAACCTGTAAGGTTGATGACCGCACTGGCCGCCCACCTGTAGGTCAGATGCTGTTCTGTGATGCGCTGTACCGCTAACGAAAACGACAACACATGCGGTGTAAACAGAACCCAAAAATGAAGAAGGTCGCCTTACGGCGACCTTTGTATTTTGACCAGTAGTACAACCTACGCCTTAATCCTTATTCAGGAAATCACCGGTCTTAAAGCTGCCGTCCGCATTACGCTCCAGCGGCTGTGGTAATGTCAGCGACTGGAAGTCTTGCGCACGCAGTTCCTTCCCTTCCGTGTTCACGCTTTTGCCCTTCTCGATGAAGTAGTTCGTGGCATCAATGTTGCCCACCACCGCATCATCATATTTCCCCGGCTGGCTGCGCAGCGAAATGTTGTCGCTGAATACACCCTGCGTAGATGCATCGCCATAAGGGCTTGGACGGAAGATAAAGTTAAAGCGCTGGTTGTCGACGGCGACGTTATTGACCACCACCAGCTTGCCTGGGTTGAAGTTATCGGTGAAGCCATCAAGATGGTTGCCGATCGCGATACTGTTGCGGATTTCGTGCGCCACCGGCTGCCCTTCGCCGCCCAGCTTGAAGCCGTTGCTGGTGTTGTCGCGGGCGACAGAGTTCTCGATTACCACCACGCCGTTGGCGCCGTCCTCAATCTTATTAAACAGATCGAAGCCATCATCAATGTTGTTGTGTGAGTAGCATCCTTCCAGTCGGTTGCCTTCACCCACGCGCATCTTCACCGCAAAACCGTCAGCGTTGATCTTGCCTGGATCCTCGTTGCTGTGGGACTCCGAGTTTACCACGCGGTTATAGCTTGCCCACAGCGGACGACCAATCTTATCGACCGAGGAAATTTGAATCCCGGTATCATCATTGCGATAAGCCGTTACATTCTCGATCAGGTTATGGCTGCCCTGAATACGCAGGCTCTTCCCGGTGATATCCACGCCGCGTAGCGTCCAGTAGTTACCGTCCAACAGCATACCGTGGATAACCGCTTTACCGTTGGCTTCCAGCGTTTTACGACCATTCTCAAGACCGCTGGCTGAGAGCGGAATGTCGGTCTTCGGATAGTCACCTGCCGCCAGCACAATTTTTCCGCCCGGCGCGACCAGCTCGATGGCTGTTTGCAAATCCATTGGCGCGTCGGCGGTACCTTTTGCATCTGCCTTGCCGTTTGCTGCCGCGTACAGCGTGCTGGTGGAGATACCTTTCTGCTGGTTAACGGTCAACTGCTGCTCAACCGGCGTCCGGTCTTTACCGCTGGTGGGGGTAAAGGTCACCTGGAAGGTATTGCTCTCTTTCAGCGTGGCGGGCTGAGTGAACATCTCGCCGGCCTTCACCGCTTTATTCTCCCCGATCACCACTTCATTATGCCGAACGGTAAACAGCCCGTCGTAGTTGGCACGCGCTTGAAGCGTGTACTCTGGCGTCAGGCTCTTACTGCCTGAAGCGACCTGCATCACCACCGGCCATGATTTGGCGACGAACGGTTTAGAGGCCACGGTTTTCGCCTCAGAGGTGGTCAGCGAAGCGTCTTTAACGGTAATTTTGGCATTACGTGACGCAAAGAAGCCCACGTAATACTGTTTTTTATCCTGCACGGAGATCATATCTGCGTGCGGCACGCGCTCAGTCACCCACTCTTCACTTCCCTCCGGCGCCCAGGCGGTAACGAAGCCGTCATTTGTCCGTTCGAGCTTCAGGCGGAACGTCGGCGACTGACGCAGATCAACCCCTTCCTTGTAACTGACTTTCTTAATCTCGGATCCGGCGTTACCCCATGGTTGGGTTATACCGTTACGTGCGATCGCCTGTAGCTTCACGCGGTAATCATCTTTCTTGTCCTGGGTCATAATGGCGTTCATCACCATATTCGATGCCGCAGGAAACTCTTCATAGCCTTCTTTCAGCGGTTCCTGGCGTGGGATGCCGATGATATCGCGCACCAGTAGCCCCGCGCCTTCCTGTGCGGCCGGTTTAGCGCCGTTTTCCGGGCCAAACTGATCGACGGTTACCGTGGCCGATAGCACAAAGTTCTCATCGCTCGGTAACGTGGTGTAGAAGAAGGTCAAACCGTCGTGCGAGTTGGCGATTTTGCCGCCGCGACTTTCGATGGTGATAGGTTTACTGAGGTCGGCAATTTGCTGTGATGTCAGCGTCTTACCATCGATAGTGACGTTGTTTACGCCCACTTTCTCCGGAAGAACGTTGGAGGAGAAGTTAACGTCAGTAGACTGCCCAAAAGCGATCGCCTTCCATTGCTGGGGCGTCTGGGCCTGCGCCGCGAGAGAAAGCGCTGCACTACAAAGGGTAAGAGCCAGAGGTATCTTCTTGTTCATATTATCTTCCTGAATGGTTGATCGACGTAATTATCAACAAATTAAAACGTTGTTTCTTTTTTGCTCGTCACAATAATGAGTAAATAAAACGCCGTTTTGAAATGGTTAATCCTTTATTCAGGTGATAAAAAAACAAGATAAGCAGTGAGATAGCGCAGAATATGGCGCTGGGTCTGATTTCTTACAAGACAAATAGATTTGATATAGACGAAAATAAGGACAGAAAGTCAGGACGTAAGGGGATGTTGAACGTTTTATCAGCAAGCCATTTCATGCTGCAAAATATGTAGAATTTTCAACAAGAACCCGGTTTACTTCATACTTAATCTACAGACAGGATACCTATGTCTAACCGTACCATGAGCGTTGTGATCCTTGCCGCTGGCAAAGGCACGCGTATGTATTCCGATCTTCCTAAAGTGCTGCACACCCTGGCTGGCAAGCCGATGGTGCAGCATGTCATTGATGCCGCGAATCATGTTGGCGCAAACCAGGTTCACCTGGTGTACGGTCACGGCGGTGATTTGCTTAAGCAAGCCTTATCCGACGATAACCTGAACTGGGTGCTGCAGGCGGAACAGCTGGGCACCGGTCATGCGATGCAGCAGGCTGCGCCGTACTTCGCGGATGATGAAGACATTCTGATGCTGTACGGCGACGTGCCGCTGATATCGGTAGAAACGCTGCAGCGTCTGCGCGAAGCCAAGCCGCAGGGCGGAATAGGTCTGCTGACGGTGGTGCTGGACGATCCGAGCGGCTATGGGCGCATTACCCGTGAAAACGGCAAAGTGACCGGTATTGTCGAGCACAAAGATGCCACCGAAGCACAGCGTCAGATTCAGGAAATTAACACCGGTATCCTGATTGCCAACGGCGCGGATCTGAAGCGCTGGCTGGCGAAGCTCGACAATAACAATGCGCAGGGCGAGTTCTATATCACCGATATTATCGCCATGGCGTATCAGGAAGGGCGTGAAATTGCCGCGGTACATCCGGCGCGTATCAGTGAAACCGACGGTGTGAATAACCGTCTGCAGCTTGCCCGCCTTGAACGTATTTATCAGTCTGAGCAGGCTGAAAAGCTGCTGCTGGCGGGTGTGATGCTGCGTGACCCGGCGCGTTTTGATCTGCGCGGTACCTTGTCTCACGGGCGCGATGTCGAAATTGATACTAACGTTATCCTTGAAGGCAACGTGGTGCTGGGCAATCGCGTCAAAATCGGCGCGGGCTGTGTGATTAAAAACGCCACCATCGGCGATGACTGTGAAATCAGTCCGTACAGCGTGGTGGAAGATGCGCATCTGGAAGCCGCCTGCACCATCGGGCCGTTTGCGCGTCTGCGTCCGGGCGCTGAACTGCTGGAAGGCGCTCACGTCGGTAACTTCGTCGAAATGAAAAAAGCGCGTCTGGGTAAAGGCTCGAAGGCCGGCCATCTGACCTACCTCGGCGACGCGGAAATTGGCGACAACGTGAATATCGGTGCGGGGACCATTACCTGCAACTACGATGGCGCGAATAAGTTTAAAACCATTATTGGCGATGACGTCTTTGTTGGTTCCGACAGCCAGCTGGTGGCGCCGGTCACCATTGGCAAAGGCGTGACGATTGCCGCCGGGACTACCGTCACCCGCAACGTCGCGGATAACGAACTGGTGCTGAGCCGCGTACCGCAGGTACACAAGCAAGGCTGGCAGCGTCCGGTGAAGATTAAGAAGTAGGCCTGATAAGGCGTAGCCGCATCAGGCAACAAAGGCGAGGAGATAACATAATCTCCCGCCCACCATGCAGTACCTATAAAAATAACCCCACTCTCTACAAGGCTCGGGGCGCCCGGTATACGGGCAACAGGTTGACCGACAACGCGTAAAAAATCGGAACATAAACTTATGTGTGGAATTGTTGGCGCAGTCGCGCAACGTGATGTAGCTGAAATCCTTCTCGAAGGTCTCCGTCGTCTGGAATACCGTGGATACGACTCTGCGGGTCTGGCGGTGGTGGATGCAGAAGGTCATATGACCCGTCTGCGTCGTCTGGGAAAAGTCCAGATGCTGGCTCAGGCCGCGGAAGAACAACCGCTGTCCGGCGGCACTGGTATTGCCCACACCCGCTGGGCAACCCATGGCGAACCATCGGAAGGCAATGCGCATCCGCATGTGTCTGAACACATTGCGGTGGTGCATAACGGCATCATCGAAAACCACGAACCGCTGCGCGAAATGCTGCAAGCGCGCGGCTATGTCTTCGTTTCAGCGACCGACACCGAAGTGATTGCTCATCTGGTGCATTGGGAGATGGAACAGGGCGGTACCTTACGTGAAGCTGTGCTGCGCGCTATTCCACAGCTGCGCGGCGCTTACGGTACGGTCATTATGGACTCCCGCGATCCGAGCACGCTGCTGGCAGCGCGTTCCGGTAGCCCATTGGTGATTGGCCTCGGGATGGGCGAGAACTTTATCGCTTCTGACCAGCTGGCGCTGCTGCCGGTAACCCGTCGATTCATCTTCCTGGAAGAGGGCGATATCGCGGAAGTGACCCGCCGTACCGTGGCTATCTTCGATAAGACTGGCGCGGAAGTGAAGCGTCAGGATATCGAATCAAACGTGCAGTACGATGCCGGTGATAAAGGCATCTACCGCCACTACATGCAGAAAGAGATCTACGAGCAGCCGAACGCGATCAAAAACACCTTAACCGGGCGTATTAGCCACGGTCAGGTGGATCTGAGTGAGCTGGGGCCGGAGGCCGATGCGCTATTGGCGAAAGTGGAGCATATCCAAATTATCGCCTGTGGCACTTCCTACAACTCGGGAATGGTGGCGCGCTATTGGTTTGAATCGCTGGCCGGTATGCCGTGCGATGTTGAAATCGCATCGGAATTCCGTTACCGCAAATCCGCCGTGCGCCCGAATAGCCTGGTCATTACTCTCTCGCAGTCCGGTGAGACCGCCGACACGCTGGCTGGCCTGCGCCTGACCAAAGAGCTGGGTTACCTGGGCTCGCTGGCGATTTGTAACGTGGCGGGCTCGTCGCTGGTGCGCGAATCCGACCTGGCGATTATGACCAAAGCGGGCGCGGAGATTGGTGTGGCCTCCACCAAAGCGTTTACCACTCAGCTGACCGTTCTGCTGCTGCTGGTGGCAAAAATGGCCCGTCTGAAAGGTCAGGATGCCGCCGTTGAGCAGGATATTGTGCACGGTCTGCAGGCGCTGCCAAGCCGCATTGAGCAGATGCTGTCGCAGGACAAACGCATCGAAGCGCTGGCGGAAGACTTCTCCGACAAGCATCATGCGCTGTTCCTGGGGCGCGGCGATCAGTACCCGATCGCGCTGGAAGGCGCGCTGAAGCTGAAAGAGATCTCCTACATTCATGCGGAAGCCTACGCCGCCGGTGAGCTGAAGCACGGCCCGCTGGCGCTGATTGACGCCGATATGCCGGTGATTGTCGTCGCACCGAACAATGAGCTGCTGGAAAAACTGAAATCCAACATCGAAGAGGTTCGCGCGCGCGGCGGTGAGCTGTATGTCTTTGCCGATCAGGACGCGGCGTTTACCGATAGCGACAACATGCACATCATCGAGCTGCCGCATGTGGAAGAGGTTATTGCACCAATCTTCTACACCGTGCCGCTACAGCTGCTGGCTTATCACGTGGCGCTGATTAAGGGCACCGACGTTGACCAGCCGCGTAACCTGGCGAAATCAGTCACCGTAGAGTAAATGTGTCACCTAAAAGGCTGCTGAACGATCGGCAGCCTTTTTTTTATACCTTTTGTCCTTTATTAATGTTTGGTTACAAATATTCTTGTTTGCTTATTTATTTGCTTAACTAACTTTACATTCAACTTCGTTTTTGTGGTGAATGAATCTATTTTGTTAAATTGGATAAAAAAGAGCCATTTTAGACGAGTGTTGAATAATGGTATTGATAAATTCCTAAATATATAGGCTGGTGTATTTAAAATCACCTTTTTTGTATATAATGGAAATTAATATTTAATAAACAACACATACCCCATATTCATCTATTAATATTAAATGAATATCTAATTAAAATATTTTTATTGTAATCCCTATTCTTGGGTGTATTCTTCGCCGCCGTAAGGATGGTGTGTTTTATTTTTTGAAATATAAATAAAACACAAGGATATAATATTATTAATGGGGTTGTAATGAAACTTAATTTAATTGCAGGCGCTTTAGTTCTGTCTTCTACCGTATTCGCTGGCAATGTTCTCGCATCTGATGGCACCGTTCATTTCCGTGGCGAAGTCATTGATAGCACCTGTGAAGTTACTGCTGATACTGCCGATCAGAACGTTGATCTGGGTAAAGTTAACCGCACCGCATTTAGTGGGGTTGGCAGCACTGCAGCGCCAACAGAATTCCATATCGATCTGGACAAATGCCCGGCAACATATACAAAAGCGGCCGTTCGTTTTGATGGCACCGAAGCTTCTGATGGCAATGGCGACCTGGCTGTAGGTACTCCGGCTACCGCTTCTGCACCTGGCGATTTCACTGGCACTGGTACCGCGACAACCGCTACCGGCGTAGCAATCCGTATCTATAACCGTGCTGATAACTCTCAGGTTCAGCTGTACAAAGATTCTGCTTATAGCAATATTGATGCGACTGCGGGTACAGCTTCAATGAAGTTTATTGCGCGTTATATCGCAACCAGCGCTACAGTCACCGCAGGTACCGCTAACGCGGATTCTCAGTTCACAATTGAATACGTGAAATAATACAAACATCAATTCTGTTGATTTGTTTTATTAATTAAATGACGCCTGTCATTAAGGTACTCTTTTGTCTGGAGTCGCGGGCGTCTTTTTGCTCTTTTCTGGGATGATTAAATATATGATGACACGGCTAATTAAACTTGTTTTTTCTATAGTTGTGCTTTTTTATACCATGCAATCTTTTGCCGGGATTGTGGTGGGGGGAACCCGCGTTATTTTCCCAGGTAACGCGCCTGATACCACTATCTCCATTTATAATAAAGAAACGACATTGCCTTATCTTATCCAGGTGTGGGTTGATCCGTTTAATAAAGACGATAAAAGCAAACCACCTTTTACGGCAATCCCACCGGTCTCTCGTCTGGAACCTGGACAGGAAAAAGTGCTGCGTATTGTGAAAATCGCCGGTGAGTTACCAACAGACCGGGAATCTGTTTTCTGGTTGAATGTTAAAAATATTCCGCCATCAAGTGATAAAAAAGATACCAGCACGCTGGAAATTGCCATTAAAACAAGAATCAAATTATTCTGGCGTCCCGCCGCCATCAACTTAATTCCAGAAAAAGCCATTGCGAAAGTCAAATGGCATAAGCAAGGTAACCAGTTGGTAGTGGAAAATAAAAGCCCTATCCATATTAATATTATGGACGTTAATATTGATGGTAAAAATATCCCTCTTAATATGATTCGTCCTTTTGAAACACTGACGCTGGATTTACCTGCAGGCGTTTCCGGTCATTCTGTAGTCTGGCGCTTTATTAATGATTATGGCGCGATTAGCGAACCCGTAAAACAAGCACTTTAACCTGCCGATAAGGATATCTCGATGATGCGTTCGCGTCTTTGTCTCGCGCTGGTTTCGAGCGCCTGTCTGGGAGTTGCTACCCATGCTTTTGCCAGAGACAGTCTGTTTAATCCAAAGCTTTTAGAAATCGATCATCCGGTCGATGTTGATATTCGTCAGTTCAACCGTTCGAATACGCTCCCGCCTGGCGATTATAAGGTCGATATTATCGTTAACGGAAAGCTGTTTGAGCGCCGGGATGTCAAATTTGTGCAGGATAAACCAGATGCTGAACTACATCCCTGTTTTGTCGCTATTAAGGATGCTTTATCCTCGTATGGTGTCAAAGTTGATGCTGTAAAATCATTGCAGACTGTCGATAATAAAGCTTGTGTAAATCCTGTTCCATTAATTGATGGTGCTATCTGGTCATTTGATGCCAATAAGTTAGCGCTAAATATTTCCATTCCACAGATTTATTTGAATACTGCGGCGTATGACTACATCAGCCCCTCCCGTTGGGATGAAGGCATTAACGCGATGATGGTCAACTATGATTTTTCCGGCACGCACACCATGGAGTCGAATTACGACTCCGAAGAGGATGACACTTATTATCTGAACTTGCGTAACGGAATTAACCTGGGTGCCTGGCGGTTGCGTAACTACAGCACGCTGAGCGCGACGGGCAGTAATACGGAATACCATTCAATTAGTAGTTACGTCCAGCGGGATATTGCCGCGCTGCGCAGCCAGATTATGGTCGGCGACACCTGGACAGCGAGTGATGTGTTTGATAGCGCCCAGATCCGCGGGGTCAGACTCTATACCGACGATGACATGCTACCGTCGAGCCAGAACGGTTTTGCGCCAGTGGTGCGCGGGGTGGCGAAAAGTAACGCCACCGTGATTATCCGACAGAATAAATATGTCATTTATCAATCGGCAGTGCCGCAAGGCGCTTTCGAAATCACCGATCTGAATACCACCAGCGGTGGCGGCGACCTCGATGTGACCATCAAAGAAGAGGATGGTAGCGAGCAGCACTTTACCCAGCCATATGCATCACTGGCGGTTCTCAAACGTGAAGGTCAGACTGACTTTGATATCAGCGTGGGGGAAATGCGCGATGAAAGCGGATTTACTCCCAATGTTATTCAGGCGCAGGTGCTGCGTGGTTTGCCGTGGGGCCTCACAGTCTATGGTGGGACGCAGATAGCGAATGACTATGCCTCCGCAGCGTTCGGCATGGGTAAAGATATGGGATCGTTTGGCGCCGTATCCGTTGATATGACTCATGCGCGCTCGCACTTTGATGATGGCGATGATGAAAGCGGCCAGTCATACCGTTTTCTGTATTCCAAACGTTTTGATGATACCGACACGAATTTCCGTCTGGTGGGGTATCGCTATTCAACAGAAGGCTACTACACCCTCGATGAATGGGCGTCTCGACAGGATAATAGTTCTGATTTCTGGGTGACCGGTAACCGACGAAGCCGTGTAGAAGGGACCTGGACGCAGTCGTTTGGTCGCGGCTGGGGGAATATTTATCTGACGGTCAGTCGCCAGGAATACTGGCAGACCGATGAAGTTGAACGCCTGGTTCAACTGGGTTACAGCAATAACTGGCGACAGATATCATGGAATGTGTCGTGGAACTACACCGATTCCATCAACCGTTATTATGGCAATGACCATTATGACGATGATGATAACAACGACGACAACAATCATGAACAGGTCTTCATGTTATCAGTGTCTATTCCGCTCTCCGGCTGGATGGAAAATAGCTACGTCAACTACTCGATGACGCAGAACAACCATAACGACAGCACGATGCAGGCTGGCGTCGGCGGTACGTTACTGGAAGGGAACAACCTTTCTTATAACGTACAGGAATCATGGATGAGTACGCCGGAAGATACCTACAGTGGTAATGCCAGTATGGGATATGACGGTACTTATGGTTCGGTAAACGGCGGCTACGCCTGGAGCCGTGATTCGCAGCGCCTGAATTATGGCGCGCGTGGCGGTATTTTGGTTCATGGCGACGGCGTAACCTTCTCTCAGGAGTTGGGGGAAACGGTCGCGCTGGTGGAAGCGCCGGGTGCAGATGGGCTATCGGTTGAAAATGCGACCGGGGTCTCTACCGACTGGCGTGGGTATACGGTGAAAACGCAGCTCAACCCTTACGATGAAAACCGTGTGGCGATTGACAGTAATTATTTTGCCAAAGCCAATATTGAGCTGGATAACACCGTGGTGAACCTGGTCCCAACGCGCGGCGCGGTAGTGAAAGCGGCGTTTGTGACGCATGTTGGTTATCGTGTGCTGTTTAATGTGACTCAGGCAAATGGCAAGCCTGCGCCATTTGGCGCAATGGCGACCGCCCAACTGGACTCTGGAACGGTAAGCGGCATTGTTGGAGACAATGGCGATCTCTACCTGGCGGGAATGCCCAAAAGCGGTGATTTTTTATTGGCATGGGGCGAAGGTGGCACCAGGCAGTGTAAGGCGTCTTACCAGATAACCGAACAAGCGACCAATGGATTAATACAGGTGCCTGTAACCTGTCAGTAAATGGATGGATACGATGAATCGATGGCACTACGCCGGTATGGCGCTACTTTTTATGGGATCGGCTTCTGGATATGCCGCAACCTCGGGAACATGTGAAACCACCACCGGTACCCATGTGTTAAGCCTGACCTTTCCGCTGACGCAAATTGCGGCGGATCACAACGTATCAGGAACTACATTACTTGATGTAGCTGATGCCACCGCAAGCGATACTTACAGCGTGAAGTGTACGTGCGATACCGCTCACCGTAATGGGACTTACCATGAGATTTATTATACTGGCGATCCCGCGCCGGGCATGGTGTTTAGCCATACCTACAATGGACTTTCTTTTTACTATCTTAATGAGTATGTGGATGTTGGGACGAAGATTTACATTCTGAATGCTGGTTATACCGGCGTGCCGTTCGAAAATGTGTCGAATCAGGTACCGAATACAACAAATCATACCTGCGGGGGCGCAAGTACTTCTGCTGTTGGGGTTAAATTAGATACAGGAACGGACTCGCATCTTTCTTTCCATATTAAAAAGTCGATTAACGGGACGGTTGTTATTCCGCTCACGGATGTTGCTGTACTCTATGCCGGGCTGTCCAGCTCGTCTCCACGCGGAGATATCATTGCCAAAGTCAGAATCCAGGGAAGCCTGGTGGCTCCCCAGTCCTGTACCATTAATGGTGGTCAGGATATTACCGTTGATTTTGATGCGATTCCGGCCTCTGAGTTTTCATCAACCATCGGCCAGGCGATAACGACGCATAAAATCACGAAAACCGTCGATGTTTCCTGCACCGGTATGGAAAATGAAAGAACCCAGGGAGTAGACGTTTCCTTTGATACCACCACTCCGGGTGCTGATGGCTCGCTTATCGCCACCAGTAACGAAGACGTAGGAATTAAAATCTACAATAAGAACAACGTGCCCATTGATGTGAAAGGCGGTATTCTGCCGACGGATATGGGGACAACGACGCTGCTGGGGCGTAAAAATGGCTCGGTAACCTTTTCCGCCGCCCCGGCCAGCCTGACAGGCGAACGCCCGCAGCCCGGCACTTTTACCGCCAGCGCCACGCTGACGATTGAATTTACCAACTAAACTTCTTTTGCGGCTGTTTATGACAGCCGCTGTCATATTTCTCTGCCGACATGCTTTTTTTACTCTAAAAATAGTTTTTAAAATCAAAGTATTGTCAGTTCTTTTTTCTTGTCATCAAACTGTCATAAACCTTACATATAACTGTCACCTGATTGTCCTATTTTGCTCCTCGTAGCCACTAAACAATCATTTACGGATTCTTGCAGGAGACATTATGAAAGTTATGCGTACCACTGTCGCAACTGTTGTCGCCGCG
>NZ_CBDKZX010000097.1:0-12660 GCF_965301105.1 Kluyvera sp. | reverse complement strand
TAATGTCCGCGCCGCCGTCGTCTTTCAGCCAAAGATAAACAGGAATTGCCATGGATTACTCTCCATTGTGTTGTGAAGCGTCATCATCCTGCGATGACGCTGAGGGTTGGCCTGGTATCAGACAGGCGTTCGCCTGCGGTACCAGACTGATTTCGACACGGCGGTTGAGCGCACGGCCCTCCGGCGTATCATTCGTTGCGATCGGACGGCTTTCACCGTAGCCCTGCACCGCAAAACAGCTTTCCGGTACGTCGCCGGTATCACGCATCCAGTCGCGCACCGCTTCGGCACGTCTCTGAGACAGCGTTTGGTTCAGTTGCGGATTACCGGTGTTATCGGTATGCCCCGCCACCACAATCAGCCAGCCCGGTTTGGCTTTAATGCCAACCAGCGAATTGACCAGCAGTTTGGTGGAGCCCGATTTAAGGTCGTACTTGCCTGAATCGAACAGCGACATGCTGTCGAGGCGGATAATTTTCGGGATTGGCTTTCGCTTCGGCTGCGGTTTGGGCGGCGGGGGCGGCGGCACATACGTGCGAATCGCCTCCAGTACCGGCAACCGCAGGCGCTCCCCCTGATACAGGCCAAGGCTCAGTCTGACCGGCACGCCATTGCGCGCCCAGTCGTCAAGCTGCCCGGCATCCTGTTGCAGAATGGCAAGGGCATCGGCTTTCGGGCCGAAGTTATCCATGGCGATCGCGTTATAGTGGGCGATATCAAAGCTCACGCGGTGCAATAGCCGATCGTTGTTCCAGCCGCTGCAGAGTAGCGCCGCGAGGGTAGCCAGCGTGAAGATGCCCAACGCGCAGCGCCGGGTGCGGGCACGCGGCGTTAAGCCTCTGCCTTCCGGCAATAGCGGCAGAACAAAATCAGGAAAAGGAGAGAGTACGGTGCTGTCGGTGCCCACGGGCTGCCAGCCTTCAACCTGCTGCATCGCGGTGTGGCGAGAAAGCCAGGCAGTCCAGAGAGAAGATGCCAGGCTTCCGGCAACAATGGGGCCAATCCCCCACAGCACCGCCGTCGGCACGATAGCCGGAACATCCGGATTCTCATCGATAAATACCGATTTGACCGACTGACGAAACCAGCTCACCAGGCTGTTCATCAAGACCTGCTGCTGCATGGCGATTGCCCCGCCGGTACTGACCCACGCGGCAATGGAGCTTGGGGCAGCAGCAGCCCGCCAAATCCTCACCCCTTCATCCGGAATAGCGGCCTGCCAGAGCATATCGTCCACCATGGCGCTACCCACCTGAGCATTGAGCACCAACGGCACATCGTGGCCGAATGTCTTACGCACCTGACTCATTTGCCAACGCAGCGATAACAGGCGGCTGGTCAGTGCTTCGCTGTCTGCATGTTTTTGCGGGCAGACGCTGACCATGACCGACAGCTGGCGTCCCCAGTCGGGACGCTGTCTTAGCAACTCACGCGCTACCTGTTCAAGCTCCTGATGCTCTTCAACCCGAATCCAGCAGCCCTGCGTTACGGTCAACACCTGCGAGGGCTGCGACCAGGAGAGCGGCAGATCGCCACAAACCAGGACGACAGGCTGGCGGTATGCCGCTTCCGGCAGGTTCTCAAGACGCAGCATGAGTTCATCCTGATGACGGCGGAGAGTCATCACCCAAAACGTCGCCGTCAGGCCGAAAATCACCAGCAGAAGCAGAACGGAAACCCACCGGTTAACCGGCAAAAAAAATAGGCACACCACGGCGCATAGCACCGCTGCCAATAGAACCAGCCCGCGCCGTTGTGCAGGACTCATTGCACCGCTCCCGGCAGCAGGGTTAACAGCGTTTGATTAAGCCAATGATCCAGCCCCCACCAGAGCGCGGCGACAACAACAGCGCTTAACGCAATACGCACAGGCCACGACACCAGCCAACCGCCCAGATTCCACCCGTTTTGGCACTCCGCCAGCACGGGATGCGTCTGCGGATAGCTAAATGGCGCAACGCGTTCACTGAGCGCCTCAACCAGTTTTTGCCGCTCCGGATCGTTCAACGGACGGTAATGACCGAGAAAACCCAGCATCATCACCCGCTGAAAACAGGTCACCACCGCCGTCTCGGGGGCCGGCTCATGCAGAACCTCGCGCATCCGCTCGCACAGCGTATCACCGGCATCCATGGTGCCGAGGAAACGCCCTTGCAGGGGAATGTCATACCACTGCACGCAGGCGTCATCGTCGACGCCTCGGCCTTTGACCGTTTCATCAAGCAGGGCGCACTGCGCGGTCAGGATGTGCTGGCAGCTTGCCTCATCCAGCCCACTGGCTTTAAGCTCACGCTGGACGCGCTCCACGTCGGCGACACAGCGCTCCCACAGCAAGCGTCCTTCGCCTTCCTGAAAAATCGGGCCATAGCGCAAACTAATGACCTGCAGCCAGGTGTCCTGCAGAAGGCCGTCGATATCAATGGGCGCGGCTTTTCCGTGTTTATGCTCATTCATGTTCTTAATACCGCAAAGAGTTCAAGTTCAGGCTCGCCGAGCATCCCCGGAACGTAAAACATGCAGCAACCGCTCTGCAGCATTTCGGCCGCCAAAGGATGGGTCACATCAAGACTGAAATACTGATTTTCCAGACGCAGCGGAATAGCCGCAGGCACATGACGTAGCGGCGTAAGCGGCACGCCAACGCGCGATGAGTTCACTATGCTCCTGACGTGATCGGGGCTGCCGACTTTGCATTGACGCGGGAACTGCTCCTGCAACTGCGCCACCGGCATCGGCGACCGCACAGAGAGGTAGTAATCCGCCTCTTCGCGCAGGCGGGGGTCGTGCAGGCGAGCCTGCCAGAAGTGAAGCCGCGCATCATATTCAAGCTCAATGGCTACCACGCGCGACGGCAGGCTGGCTTCCAGCAGGTCGCTCAGGAGATCAAACAGCGGCGGGAACACCTGATTTAGCTGCTCATGGTGCCAGGCGGGAATGGCGCTAACCTGATGCTCCAGTGAAAAAGTCAGCAGACTACCGGCAAGGCGGGCAAGCTCCGGATATAGCCGCTCCGGGGGATTTTGCAGGTTGCGCTGAAACTGCCCGAGTACGGGCTCCGCGCTGTTCAGGGCGTTAAGCAGCCAAAATAGCGAAACGTCCGCCACGGCGAAATCGGCCATGCGCTCGTTACTTTCCCGGCGCATGGCCATCAGGCGACTGAGCCTGGCGCGCAGCTGCGTCATCAGTTGTTCAAGCTGTAATACCAGCCAACGGCTGCCCTGCAGCGTCAGCAGAGGCGGAAGAAACGTCTCATCCATCACCCAACCGCCCTGCGAGTCTTGCCGCAAACGGGCAACCGCACATGTCAGGTAATCACTGTTGTTTTGATGGGCAAAACGCAGGGTCAGCTCCGGCTGCATGACCGCAATCTGGCGGGTATCGTCACCAAACGTGTTGCGGACATCGTGCCAGCGCTGACGAAAACGGACTGGCCGCTCGGCAACCTCTTCCGGTTTCAGGCAATTACCGCCGTTCGCCCGCAACAGCGGCAGGGCCAGAACCACAATCACCTCATGTGATTCGTGGTCGAGCGTCAACGTCGGCGGTAAGGCGTCAGCATTGTCCGTATCGATCAGCGTGCCGTCCTGGAAACGCACGTGTAAATGGCTGGCCTGCAGGTGCCCCAGCTTTAGCGTATCCGTTTCGAAAGCAACATGAATCACGCCCCAGGGCTGAGACAGGCCCATCCGGGCAATACCTTCGGCAGACCAGGCCGCATAAGCGGCCTGTTGCTGGAAGTGCTGGGGAGAGACCATAACGCCCCTGCCCCATAACGGTTGTTCCGTTTTCATCAGCTTCCTGCCTTCGGTTACGATTTAGCCTTCGGCATCTGGGAAACCAGCGACAAATTCACGTCCATCCCTTCTACCTGGAAGTGCGGGATCGCATACAGCTTCACGCGGAAGAAGCCTGGGTTGTCCTCGATATCTTCCACCACCACTTTGGCGTCACGCAGCGGGTGAGAAGCTTGCAGTTCGTCGCCCGGATCGGTCATTTCGGTGACCAGACTGCGAACCCAGGTATTGAGCTCCAGCTCCAGCAGACGACGGTCTTTGGTGGTACCGATATTTTCGCGCTGAATGAGCTTCAGGTAGTGCGCGATGCGCGACAGCAGGAAGATATACGGCAGACGGGCATTGATGCGGCTGTTCGCGGTAGCGTCAGCGGTATCGTACAGCGCCGGTTTTTGGGCCGAGTTTGCTGAGAAGAAGCAGGCGTAATCGCGGTTTTTGTAGTAGCTAAGTGGAATAAATCCGAGGTTGGCGAACTCAAATTCGCGGGTTTCCGGGATCATCACTTCAGAAGGAATTTTAACCTGATTACCGGTCCCCAGATCATACAGATGAATAGGCAGATCCTGCACCGCGCCGCCAGCCTGCGGGCCGCGAATTTGCACGCACCAGCCGTTGTTGATGAAGCTGCGCACCATGTTGGCGGCAAAAGCGAACGACGCGTTGGTCCACAGATATTTATTGTGATCCGGCCCCTTCACTTCTTCCACATAGTTAAAGCTGCGAACCGGCACGGTATCCGGACCATACGGCAGGCGCCCCAGCACGCGCGGCATCACCAGGCCGATATAGCGGGAGTCGTCCGTTTCGCGGAAAGATTTCCACTTGATATACTCGGCACGATCGAAATAATTGCCGATATCTTTAATGGCGGCCACCTCTTCCATGGACTCTTTGAGGAAGAATTTCGGCCCGGCGGACCCGATAAACGGCATGTGGGCGGCAGCGGACACTTTCGAGATATTGCGCAGCAGGGCGACATCCTGCGCCGAGGCGTCAAACTCGTACGCCGAAATCAGCGCGGCGATGGGTTCTCCGCCCGGGGTGTCATATTCGTCAATATAGGTGTGCTTATACAGGCCGCTCTGAATGATTTCCGGGCTGTCTTCGAAGTCCTGACGCAGGTCATCTTTCGACATATCCAGCAGTTCGATTTTGACGTTCTGGCGGAAATCCGTTTTATCGACCAGTGACTTCAGACCGCGCCAGACACTTTCCGTTTTTTGAAACTCTTCATGGTGCATTACCGCATCCAACTGACGACTAATCTGGTAATCAAGTTCAGCGATGTGGTGATCGATAAGGTTTTTATCGAGTTTTTCGACTCGTGAACCCGATTTGGTCAGGCATTCCAGAAACACCTGCATACCGGCGGTCAGGCGTTCATCCGCGGTGGCATCCGACATCGCCTGGGCATCCTGCCAGATATCCAGCGCGCTCAGTTCAGACACCGGGCTAAGATTGATTTTTTCAAACAGCGACGCGTACACCCCGCCCGCAGCAGGACGTTCCAGCACAACGCTGTCGCCAGCCGCGGCGTTTTCATTTTTTACAGACATGAGCATTCCTTGGTTAATCCGTGATTACCGGGTGACGGTTAGGGTTGTTTAGGGGCCAGGGCAGACAGTTCGGCGCGAAGCTCTGCGCTTAACGCCGGGTCCAGTAGGATTTTTTCCAGCTCTTTTCGGAAAGCCTGGTTATCTAGTAAGTTGGCTTTTAAATCGCGCAGCAAATTACGCATCGAGAGCATGGCCTTCAGTTGCGGTATTTGGCGGGACACCTGTTCTGGCGTGAAATCTTTCATGCTCTGGAATGCAAGGCTGATATTTTCTTCACTGCCATCATCTGCCAGCGTATTTTTAACGGTAAGATTTATTTTTGGGGAATATTCGGAAAGGACTGCATCAAAGTTGTTTTTATTAATATTAACCTTAACCCGTTCAGACAACGATGCATCCTCCTGACCGTTGCTGAAATCCCCCGCCACCAGCAGTTTTAGAGGTAATTCCGTCTTTTTCGTTGCGCCACCAGTATGCAGATCCAGCTTTAAGTTAATACGTGCCTTAGGCACCTCACTTTGGAAACTATCGCTCATCTAACCAACCCTCGTTGTTATACTCAATCGCCATAACGCGTGTAATACTTTTGCATGAAACAGCAGGATAATATTCGAGTCAAGATCAACTTTACAGATCTTAGATCTGTCAAATGCTGAATTTTAGGAATTTTCCTCCGAATTCTTCGTTCACACCTCAGAAAAAGCAGAGTTTTTCATTAATATTTACCTTGTTACCAGTGAGATATCCCAGGTAATAAAAAAGGTCTGGTTTATTTAGGCAATAAAAGAAGATAATTGATTTAAATCAATATAAAAATAAAACAACACCGAGAGCAGTATAAATAGGTGAATTAACATTTCAAGCAAGAAAAATTCCTAATTTGGACAGTTCCAAAATAAGAATTTTCACGTTAAGGAGTGCTCTTTGGAATAACGCAATCAATTTCCTGATCGAGTCTGATTGATGATTATGTTAAGCTAACTATCGGCAGGGGGTTACTCGGCTCCAGATTAGGATCGCAGAGATAATTTTTTCAATATCGGCAGACATCAGCAACGAGGTGAACAAAGGCGCATTTATGCCCGAACCGGTCCTCACAACACACTGTCCTTGTCTACACATATCGAAATAGGTGAGGATAAGCCTCCTGAAGCGTCGTTGTTTTTAAAGCGAAAGAATAATAGTTGGCCACTGAAAATCAAAACGTTCATCTTAAACATATTATTCTTGATGGTATCCGATTGATTTATTTTGGTCATACGCTGCGTTAACGCAATAAAAATGCATGAATACTGAGCGGCGATAGCGCCCGTCCTCATGCATTCTATCGCCACACAGCTCTTCAACCCATCATCGTCATGTGTTATCACCACCCCAGCGTCGTATTGCCCTTCGTGGTTTGTACAATTTCACTGGTCGCTATCACACGCTGATAACCGAAGGTATCCGCGTATGTGGTCATGCCAGTGGTAGCATCTGCGACCGGTTTTCCCTGCGTGTCGATAGTTTTTCCCGTTCGGGTGGTCATGGTGTAAGCCGTCGTACAGCCAGAAAGAAGGCCCGTCAGCAGGATGAGCGTGAGGCAAGCGCGTTTACGCATAGTGAATCCCTGTTCAAATCATGAAACGCGAACGCTACGTGATTTCTGGCAAACAGGATGGATGATTGATGCGCTATCGTGTCGCAATGCCGATTGACGAAATCTCGCCATCGTCGTGCTTTGGAGCCCCCCACCCGATGTGAGCGTCGAGGCGGCCGAGACTTTCTTAATAATGACCGGAATGCAGAATAACGGCAGCAGGTGAAGAGAGAATGCCGGCGGCACGTTATTGATTAAATAAATAGTGCAAAAATCAACCAGGTTTCCACATCTGAACGCGGTTGCGCCCCTGTTTTTTTGCGATATACAACGCCTCGTCCGCCAGCTGAATTAATCGTTCATAATCCGGATGGCCGCTAAACATCGCCGCGCCAATAGATAGTGATAACGAAATTTCCTCGCCGCTAGGTGCCTTCACTTTGGTTTTCTCTACGCGACTGCGGATGCGTTCGGCGGTACGCAACGTATCGTGGGCGGTGGATTCCGTCAACACGATAATAAATTCATCGCCACCATAGCGGAAAACGTAATCGCTGCTGCGTACGTTGTCATAAAATACCTGCGACACACGACGCAGAATTTCATCACCAGTATTGTGCCCCCACGTATCGTTAATGTGTTTGAACCTGTCGACATCAATCACCAGGATCGATAACGGGGTCCCCACGCGGTTGGCATGGGCGATTTCTCGCTTAAAGATAGTCGGCAGAAAACGACGATTGAGCAGTCTTGTCAGCACATCCATCCCCACTTCGTGGCGGGATACCTCCTCAAACAACTCGCGTAGCAGCGTCGTAATCTGCGAAACGGTACTTCTGAGTTGCAGCAAAAACTTGTTGCGATGTGTCTTCGCGTTGAGTGGTTTAGTGGTGTCGTTAATAGCGGAAAGGATACCGTCGAAATCCTGTAGCAGGCGCGAAATATGCCCGACTTCGGCAATGCCGCTGAAATAGTGCCGACCTTTGTGATTAAACCACAGACCAAAATCAGACTGACTCAGCGGCAGGGTATTACCGATATCGGCATCCAGTACGACCTTGTAAATAATCTCCAGCTCCCACGACAACAACGAAGAGATTTGTCGTTCTTTTTCCTCTTCGGCGTTTTCCAGCAACGAGAAAATCCGATAATTTTCATCCTCTTTAGCCATACTGCTTTCGCTAAAGGAAAAGGCACGCGACATAACCTCCATCGCCAAATCAATACTATTGATAGCAAAGTGATAAATTTGTAATTTATCTGCCGACGGTTGCGGGCCATAAATAATGACGGGATAGAGTAATTTTTTTAATACCCGGAATCCCATTTCAACCAACTCGACAGGGATACCGATGCGAGCGTGAACTTCCGCCACGGTATGCTGAGCAGCCATCAGTCCCTCAACGTCCTCTACATTGCAGGAGAGGATATCAATAAGCCATTTCTCTAGTGCGGTCTTAAGTTGTTTCTCAACCTGCTCATTGCTGAGAAACTCTTCAGCATGGGGATCGGCAAGGACCACGCGATAAAACTCCACGCTCAACGCCTGTGCATGGGCAACGGCAATATCGGCAGCCTGTTGTCTGATGTGAGGTTCCGTTTGGTCGAGCAGCGTCAGCCACTCCTTTTTCATTCTTTGCAGATACATCTCCATAGCCCACATCCCCGCAAGATAGATAAACGAGTGGTTAACTAACTATGGTTTCACTTGTTGTAAGACACAAGAAAGGGCACTAACTCGCCATAAAAAAAGCCCCGTGGTCTCTCACGGGGCAAATCTTTCAGGGAAAACAGTTATCCACTTAGCGCAGGCCGAACAACTCTTTATTCCTTTGCTCCAGGTATTCTTCCATGGTCGCCAGCGCATTGATTCGACCAAAAGCCGCTAACAGGTATACGGTAGCCGACTGCTGTAGCGTCGTTTTGTCCGCCGTCTCCGTGATGCTGCTGGATAAAAACCATGTATTTGCCGCCTGCTGACACAGCGTATTCACCGATTCCGGAAACTCTCGCGCCTCCAGTTCATGTAACAACCGACGGAATGCCGCATCACCTCGATTCTCCTCTCGTGCGTAAAAGATGATATCCATGATGACGTCCATAATGATGCGCAACTCTTCAGCGTAAATATTCATAGCGTTCTCGATACCACAGCACATCAGCGGTAGTTAAATGCATCAGAATGCGTATTTGATCCCCAGCATACCCTGTGTATCGCTATAGCCTTTATCCCCAATCTGTTGAGCAACATTTCCCCAGATATGAAGATTTTTGCCTATCTGGCCTTCAACGCCGGCTTTCAGCTCGCCGATATTTCGTGTTCCAGCCTGATAGTTCGTGACACCATTCATGGCGACACCATAGGACCGGGTGTTATAGATCCAGTTAGCCTCAACAAAAGGCTGGAACTCACGCTCTTTCCCCTCATCCACGGCGCTATGGCCTTTGATAAATGCCTTCATCCCCAACCGCGTTTGCAGATTACCGTCGCCTTTGCCTTCTACTCGGGTACCGTTGGCTTCCGTGTGAGTGTCGGCCTTCACCCCCATCCACGTGAGTTGCGCTTTCGGCTGGAGCCAGTAGGTAGAACGCCCGTCGCTACGCTCTCCCATCAGGAAGCTATAGCCACCTTCAACGGAGGCGGTGATACCATCGGAATCGTATTTCTCGCTGGCTAATCCCTGGCCGTACACCTTGTTATTGAACCAGTTATACAAGATCCAACTGTCCAGATAAGTACCGGTTTTGTTCTCATCATTGGCGTACCAGGTTCCATACAACCCGACGCTGTACCCCGTCACCTGACCGCGAGAGTGATAGCGACTGACATCAGAGCGCGTGTTGCTCTGATTGTTACCGTAGCCCGCCATCAGACCCAGATGCCAACGATCCAGACCGTCGGTACTCCATTGCGCCAGATCGCCGCCCAACTGCAAAACGTAGCGATTGCTTTGCGTGCTCAATTGGCCGCTGGAATCTTTAAAACGCGTGTGACCCCCAACATTACGCATCCACAAACTGGTCGTTTTCACTTCTCCCGTCAGCATGTCTATGTACTGCGTATCGCCCAGACGATCGTGCAGCCGGGTCGTAAACATCGTGTTAGCGGCGGCCAGGTTAGCAATATACGAACCACTTTCCGGACGCAGTGTCGGTTGCTCAGGCGCGGGAGGTTCGGGTATCGGTTTTTCAGGTTCTGGTTTTTCAGGATCCGGTTGTTCTGGCGCTGCCGGTGCGTTCATCAAAAACCAGTTACTGTATTCAGTCCCTTCCCCACGACGTAATGCGTATTCATAGCTACCAGCGACAATACGCCCGGCCTGCACAAAATCGCCATCAGAAGCGCCGTCGACGTGAATGACTTCAATACCATTAATCGTCTTATCGCCACTCCCGCCCGCATTAGCCACGGCAACGCGTGTGGTCCCGGAGGTATCGCCCTGAACGACCAGCTTATCGCTGACCGAACTGTCATCACCGAGCACCGTATTGAGCTTCAGCAGACCATTATTACCGTGGTAGTTCCCGGCCACGGTCAGGATATTTCCCGCCGCGGCCCCCGACCAGGCGACCGTGCTATTGTTCAGCGTAAGCAATGACAGCACTGAATCGCCGGTCATCGTCCAGAGGCTACGCGAGCCATCCATTGTCAGCGCGATGGTCCCGGCATCGGCTGCCGAGGTGGGAAGTTGGTTAGAGTTGGTCACACCGGTAAACGCGCTATCCTCTGCCATATGCAGTTGGATCTGCCCGCCCTTATCCGCGACAATATCCCCATTAACGACATAGGTGCCCGCCACATCAGTCGCGGTGTTGAGATCGTAAGATTTCACCCGCGCTTCGTCGCCAGTCGCGTATATTGCCGAACCGGTTGCGACATTAATGGTGGCGTTTTTAGCCAGGTAAATAGCGGCCTGCTGATCGGCCGTCGTCGAGGAAGCAAACAGTCCATTCGCCGTTGCTCCCGTCGCCGAAATATCCACATTTCCCAGAGAAATGGTACCCGCTGCGCGAGCATAGACCGCATGGGCGTTCTTACCCACCGTTTTAAGCGTACTATCTCCGTTCAGGAAAATTTCCGCCTTCCCCTTCACCACCGTAGAGTTGGCTTCCGTATCCTGTCCTGCATAAACGGTATAGCCGGCAACATTAGAGCCTGCGGAGGTGGTTTCAATGGTTGTTGGACCGTTAAGGGTAATGGTTGCTACCGCATTCGCACTGTTCACCGAGGCGTTAGCACGAACGCCCATTCCCGCCGCTTTAATATTGGTCTCATTATTCACCGTCACCCGGGAATAGTTCGCCGAGAGCTCCCGCCCCAGGTTAATGCCATCAGAGCTGTAGGAACTGGTTATCGCCTTGTAATTTTCAATGACGATATTACCGCCGCCGTTTTTGGTATGGATGCCATCAGATAACATCCCAGAAGTGTTAACGGTGAGATCGTTAAACTTGTAATTTTCGCCGTTCATATAAATAGCCCAGCCTTTCAGCCCGCTGGTTGACGCTATCGCATTGGTCGTGATAACCACTTCATCGTAGTTGGTATAGTCGCTGTTGTTGCCGTTCGGATTACCGGACGAGTAGTAATAGAGGGTGTTATTCGCATTTAGCGTGTTGGCATACACGGCACTCATGCTGATATTTGTCGCCAGCAATGCGACAGTGATACACAATGCTAACTTCCTGGGTTTTAAGGGTATCGGCATCATAATAAACTCCTTGTCTTCTTCCTTTTATGTCGCTGCCAGTGTTGTTTTAATATTTATTCAAGACGTTCTTTTTTCTTAATAATGGAAAAGCGCGTCGACCATGGCGTCAACGTAGGGTTTTCCGGGGATGTTTTTATTCATTTTTAATATTTAGGGTGCAGGCCTCCCTCACCGCGAGGTGATTGTTATAAATACATCGGTTAATTATTTAGTCACATTTGCAGAGCGTGTGAAAACCGAAACAGCGTATTAATATCTGCACCCATCTTTTTTTCCGCGCGACGCTTTGCGGCATACACCGTCCGGATGTCGACATTGAGTTCGCTGGCCAGCTGGTTGCAGCCTTCACCGGCGATCAGTGCGCTCAGGACAGAAAACTCCAGCGTCGAGAGCACCTCTCCACGGAAGAAAGCATCGCGTTGATAGATAAAGCGTTTCTTTAATTTCTCACAAGCAATACTTAACTTATCCTGTTGATATATAATGAGGAAAATATCTTTTGAGTGTTTAAACCAATAATTTGCCAATGGTTTAAGGTATTTATCGCAAACGATAACAATTTTCAATTTTGTTTCACGTAGATAATCAATCCAGCGTTTATCGGTAAAACAACGCAGATAGCTGATAGAAAAATCAACAAAAATACACCCAAGGTACAGATAGTTATAGCTTTGCTTAAGAAGCCCTTCCATGACCCCAAGAGAAAAATAGCCACTCGCTTCCGGCCAGGTACAAAAACAATAGTTCTGGCAAAATGAAACTCGTAGCGAAGTATTGGGTTTAACTTCACAGTTAGAAGGGCAACTCATACAGTTGATTCTTCCACAATCATTATTGAGCGACATCATTGTCCCCTCCTTATCCGTGATCGAATAATTTCATTGGGGTTAAATATTGTCAATATGCTTTTCTGAGTGAAAATTTTTATAAATATGAAGGTGAAGAATATTCTCATCCCTCTAAAGGTGGATGAAAAAATAACCATTTGGAACTAAAGGAAAAGAAAAGCGGATAAAAAT
>NZ_CBDKZX010000096.1:0-12781 GCF_965301105.1 Kluyvera sp. | reverse complement strand
TCCGAATCGCTGTCCGAGTCGGAGTCACTGTCAGAATCCGAATCGCTATCGGCGTCCGAATCACCCTCATCCTCAGCATCCGATCGATCCAGAACAGTCAGTTCCTCTTCTATCGGCGTATTGGGGAAATCGAGACCTTCAGTCGGATATCCGGCTGTAGGGTCGACTCTTTCGCCGGTGAGATCCAGGATAACGTGAGTATGGGCACCGCCTGCGCCGGGCTCGCCACTGCCGGTCGTGGTTTGTGGGCCTGCGGCGGTGGCCTCAAGAATTTGTGTCGGGTCCTGACCATCCGCAATCGCCTGCTGAATGGCGGCAATATCCGTGGTGTCGGTTGCGTCAGGTGTGGTGGCGATGCCGTGGCCGCCATCCCAGTGGCTGTCGCGGCCGAGATCTAACGTTTTCCCGTCAGGGAGAGCGAGGGTGACGGCACCGTTGGCGCCGGTTTCAATTTGCTCGCCGGCGAGGAGTTTATCGCCCTCAACGAGCAGGCGCCGGGTTCCGTCAGGTGAAATTGCGAAGACCTGACCGATAATCGCTTTAATTGTGCCGGCTATACCGTTCATCTTGCTCTCCCATTGGTCTTGCGCGGTGTTTTCCGTTTCCGCTGGAATATTTTTATCGTTATGTTATCGCGGATCTAAGAGGTGATTGCCGTTAGATTGATTAATGGTGCTGATATTTCGAACGCTGCAATGCACCCGGGATCGGCGATAAGTCGTATCTTAAGCCAAGAATATGACGAAGTGAGAATTTATTCTTTGATTTTAAGGTTGTTTTAATCCGCCAGAATGGCTAGCGGCTGCTAAAAATAGGGGGAATAACGATCGTTAGAGCACTAATGATATTTAAGGCACATTATTCATGCACCTTAAATAATCAGCTTTATTATTGGGTTATATCAACCTTTCTTCGTCATCGCCGATCAGACCTTCCAATCCGCTCAGCGCCTGTCGCGCCTGGGCACGATTTAACAGCTTATTTTGTGCCGCTGGCGGCAGGTCGGTAATGCTGATAACCCCTTTGCTCATCAGTACTTCAATGAGATCTTCCAGTACGCGAACCATTTCCAGGTCGCTCTGTTGCAGTCTTTGTAGCGTGGCCGCGCGAAGGTTTTCCACCTTCAACCACTCGCTAATCTCTGCGGTTGTCTCCGCACTTTGCTCAGTCATCCCGCTGAATTCCGCGGCTTCAACCCGAACGATCCGTCCTTCACCATCGCGCTCAATAAAATGCATGGCTGCTCTCCTGAAAATTATTGTAGTGTGCTGGCATCGCTAAAATAGCGGCCCATTGCGCCATACAGGCCAATTTTTTCCAGCACGGCCAGCTCGCCTTCGGTTTCCACTCGTTCAGCGATAAGGGGGACATTGATCTGGCGTGTCGCCCAGTAAATCGCCTCTATAAAGAGTTTTTTATCTTCTTCTTCATTGATGTGGTGAATATAGCCGCCGTCGACCTTAATCCACGCCAGCCCCCACTGTGGCAGGTTACCAATCAGGTGGAAGCGACCGCCAAAGTGTTGAATGCCCAGACCGCAGCCCAATTCCTGTAGTTTTTTCACCAGCACGGTGACACGTTCTGGCTCCGGTAGTTCGTTCTCATCCAGCTCGAGCGTCAGTCGCGATGCCAGGTGGCGCGCCGCTTTCAGCGGCTGGAGCAGGGCGTTCAACCCCTCGTCGTCCGCGACGCTTTCACCGCTAATACTGAGTGCAAAAGCGTGGGTGGTGCTTTCCATCGCGCGCAGCGTCTGTTTGAGCATGACGACGTCCATACGGCGGCCCAGAGCCAGGCGGCGAACCCACGGGATGAAACGGCCTGCTGGGATAATTTCGCCATCGGTGGTTTTAATACGCGCCAGAATTTTACGATGGAGAACAACGTGTTTGCTATTGCACTCGTACACGGGCTGCGAATAAAGCTCAAACGCTTCCTTATCCAGAATCTCCGTCAGGCGCTGATGCCAGTGGTGATGGTCCTCATCCGGCGTTGGCTGCGCGGCCAATGCCGGGTCGACGAAGGTGCGCATATCGGCTTCGGCGGCCACCAGGATCTGGTCCGCCTGACGCAGCAGGTTCTGTGGCGTGTCACCATAGTGGAAAGCAACTTCGGCAAAATGCGCCACCGGGTTGACGTCGCTCAGGCCTGTTTCATACAACGCTTTGAGCTGTGTGTTCAGTGAGTTAGCGAAGCTCTCCATCTCCGTCGGAAGAACGGGGGCGGTGATAATGGCGAACTCGCCACCGCGTACGCGGGCGACAAAACCTTCACTATGGAAGTAGCGCTGCTGGAGGCTGCTGAGGATATCGGCAACCGCTTTAAGCAGTTTATCGGTGTTGGCGCCGCCAAGGCGCTGGTTGAGGCCCATCAGATCCTGCACGCGCAGGAGGATCAGGTTGCCGTCGGCGTGGTCTTCATCGCTCAGGCGGGTCTGGAATTTGATGTCGAAAGCGCGACGGTTGTTCAGGCCGGTGAGGCTGTCGTTATAGGCTTCCTGCCGCAGCGCCTCGGTGCGCTGAGCCTGCTCGCTAAACAGCGCCTTCAGTTGGGTAACCATCATGTTGGTGGCTTCGACAACCCGACGCAGCTCCGGCGTTTTCGGCAGTGCTGGCAGGCTCAGGAACTCGCGGCGGCTGATGGCGGTAGCTTGTTCGACGATGTAGTTCAGCGGGCGCAGACGGTGGCGCAACAGGAACATCGCGCCCAGGATACACAACACGCTACAGCCGGTTAGCCACAGGAAGCTGGCGACCAGACTGCTCCACAGGCGCGACAGCGCAAACATCGGGTGGCTAACCACCTCCACGCGCGCGGCCTGCGTCCAGCCGCGCATGACGATAGCTTCGCCCTGGCCGGGGTTCAGGTGCACGATGCGGGCAAACCAGCCAGGCACGTTGGCGCTGGGCGGGATGTTCTGACGCTCAATAATGGGCTTGCCGGTTTTGATATCCACGACCTGAATGCGGTAGAAGTAGCCGCTGTCGAAAATGGAGTTCACCATCAGCTCGGTCATGACCGGGTCATCGATATGCGCGGTCAACGAGAGGCCGAGCGCCGTGGCGGCATCCTGGGCATGCGCACTCAGCTGGTTGTGATACTGCTCGCGCGAGCTTTCCAGCGTGGCGAAAAAGTTGCCGCAGAATATCGTCAGCGTAAACAGGCAGATGCCAATCAGTAGCTGTTTATAAAGGGACATGACCGCTTCCTATTCATTAATTACAAACCCTTCTGCACGCATCCTGGTGAGAAGATCCTGCCAACGTGAAAGTCGTTTACTGTCGCCAACGCGCTTGCTGCCGCTGGCCTGCGGGATCCATAAACCTTCCCCATTAAAGGAATAAACAGGGAGCAGATCGCTGCGGGCGGTGGCGGGTAATATGGCGGGCTTCAGGTTATCGAGGACCAGCGGAATAGCGTCCGGCGTCGAATACCATGTCACAACCATATGTGCCTGATTTAATTGTAATGCTTTAACGTAGGTGATTCGCAGCTGGCTTGCCGGAACACCTAATTCACGTAGGGTAAAATATTTGGCCAGCGCGTAGTCTTCGCAATCTCCCGCGCCTTTACGTAAGGCTTCCACCGGGGTCGCCCAATAATCCTCTTGCCCCCACACCGTTATATCGTCCACAAAGCGGATGCGCGAATTAAAAAATTGGTTCACGCGGTTCAGGGTGGCCTGAATGTTGCCCTGCGTCGGCTGTTTAAGCAACGCCTCCCAGGCATCAATATTGCGCTGGGCGGTGGGCGTCGCGGGGCCATATAGCCGTTGCGTCCGCTCGTTGATGGTATTGAAATTCCATCCCGCGCCCAGTTCGGGCGGCACCAATAGCAGCAGCGCCAGAAACAACGATAGCCAGCGTTTCCAGATAAATGGACGTACGATATCCCGCAGGCGCTTCATTCAGCAAACGCTCATCATTAAGGGATTATGTCGTCTTGTCATGCTGATGACGCCAGTGTTTTCGGTAAGCAACATAGCCGGAAAGGTAGTGTTCGACATCATCAATGCGCACCCGGAAACTGTGGTGACGAATGAAAAAACTGCCCACGATCCGGGGCGGATTTTTGAAGAACATTGCCAGTTCCGGCCAGAAAAAACCGTTCGCGAGGTACCGCGCCCGCGTCTCCAGCGCCAGGTTGAACTTCTCCAGATCGAACCCGTCCAGCAGGTGACGATGCTCGGAAGTGGCCAGACGGCTTAGCATGCGCGACGCCGCCATCATCAGTTCGAGCAGCGTCGGGTAGGTGGTGACCCGGTTGATCACGAAGTCCAGGTGATCGCGCACGTTGTCCAGGCCAAACTGATAATAACGCTCAAGCGGACGGTACAGCGTTAACTCGTTTACACAGTAGCTTAGCCAGTGGTCGTGAGCCTGCCAGTGCTTCTGCGCGATAAAGTGATCCATCGCGCGTTCAACGATTTCCAGCCAGCGCGGCGTTTTGGTCAGCCCGTACAAACGCATCAGCGCGAATGCCGCCTCGCCGTCGTAATAGATAATTCGGTGTTCGGCCTTCAGCGACAGATCGGCGGCGTTCAGTACGTGGTTAAAGCCGCCGGTATCGGTTTTTTGCATAAAGCCGATGCCGTTTGCCAGACGCTGCATCTGTGGCAGATAGCGTTGGTCGCCGGTGAGTTCGGTGTATTTGGCCATCGCCAGTATACAAACTGCATTCCCGCCGAGCTTAATTTCGCCGCCAGTGTCGATAAGAAAATCGGCGTCGCTGCCGTCGGGCAGACGGCGCGTTTCGATAAGCTCGTTCGACAGGTCGCCAAGTGCGCGTTCAATGGCGGCAAAGTGCGCGGGCTCCTGCGTCACTTCCCAGCCTTCCAATAGCGCGTAGGTGGAGCTGGCGTGACGCAGCGCATTGTAAGTGGGGATGGCGCGATCGAAACAGGGGAACCAGCCATAGTGATAGCGGCCCGAGTTTTTCACCTGGCGTGCCAGATAATCGGTGGCAGAAACGATCATCGGGTCGAGCGTTTCTTCTTGCCAGTGATGGAGTTGGCGGTAACCGGAGTTTCGGCCTTTGGATTCAATGGGGTAGACTTGCTCGCCGTCGCAAAACACGCTGCGGGTCGTAAAGCGCCAGATCAGCTGCTCGGGATTCTCTGGCCAGCGCAATTCGCAGCCGAAGCGCCAACGAGAGAAATGCGATAAATTAGGCGTATTGGGCGTCGCGATGCCCTCTTTACTGTGATACAGCAGGGCGTTAGCGTTAATTTCCTGCTCGAGTATCGGCCTTTGGAAGTCGGGCGTAAAGCTCAGACCAAAGCGGAAATAGTTACGCTTGGTCTTCTCCAGTTTCTCTTGCAGCGCATCCCAGCGCAGGGTCTGGATTTTATCGACCACATCGGCGCGCAGCCAGATAAGCGGCGCAGACTGTTGCTGCTCCCAGCGCTGTAAATCGTCCACGGCACATTGCCAGGCTTCCTCCAATGTGCTGCCGCAGGCATAGGCCGTATAAGCGCGTTCCTGACCGCTACATGCGCTGAGAAACAGGATGTAGGCAGGAAAGGGCGCAGGCTGCGCAGCAGCATTAAGCGTATCGAGTCCGGGGCGCACATGCGCAAGTAATTGGCTCAGTGACATTGAAGCTCCTTGTCATGTGGTGACACCCTGTCTGAGATGAATCGCATCAAAATAGCATTACGTATTGCGATTTATGTATTCTACATTTCTACTATATTGCCCTGAGAATAGAAAATTACCCTATCGGGATCAAATAATTTGGCGGCTAAATAGTTGAATAATCCCGTCCGTACCATTGCAGGCTCGGCTGCATCAGCATTCAATTTTTCAGGAGAAAAAATGAGTCAGAAAAAAGAAAAAGGATTTTTGGCAGGGGCCTGCTGGACAGTTGAATCTTTAATGCAAGCCGCGCCTGGTCGTTGGCTAACCCCTCCGCCGGAAGACTGGTGCGCGACGGGGGTATCGATTTTTTCACCCGCCATGCAGCCCGGCAATATGGTTTGTGTGCGTGCAGAAAATGAAGATGGCGGCGTGCTAGCAGAGCGACTCGATAAACTTCCGTATCCACCCGCTGCGCTTATTGTCGATGATGCAGAACGGGTTACCGGGAGCAATATTCCCGTTTATCTGGTCGAGGACCGGAACGAAGCATTGTTGAATATGGGGCGATATGCCCGTAACAAAATGCTCGGCAACGTGATAGGCGTTACAGGAAGCGCCGGGAAAACCACTTGCGTCGCCATGCTCACCGCGGCGCTGGCGGAGTGGGGGCCGGCACTCGGCAGCGCGCAAAATGCCAACCTGCCGCGCGGCGTCGCGTGGAATATTGCTTCGATGCCGTGGGATACCCCGCAGGTGGTGCTGGAAATCGCCATTGGCCGTATGGATATCAGTACGCGGATGGCACGGCCAAACGTCGCTGTTGTGACGAATATTCAGGCGGTTCATCTGAAAGAAAACCAGTCGCTACGCGATATTGCGCGCACCAAAGCGATGATTTTTCTGGGCATGAAACCTGGCGATGTGGCTGTGCTCAACCGTGATATGCAGGAATGGGACTGCATTTATGCGGCAGCGGTGAAGCAGGGGTTACGGATAGTCACCTATGGTCAACAGGAAGTCTGTGATTGCCGCCTGTTAGCGTACGACGCGGCGACGAACGGTGTTAAGGCGGAGATTTTTGGTCAGTCCCTCAGCTATACGATGCAGGCGGAAGGCCTGCACATGGCGCTCAACAGCGTCGCCACGCTGGCCGTTGTGTCGGCGCTGGGCTATTCCCCTGAGGCCGCGCTGGCCAGGCTGACGCGCTTCCAGGCGCTGCCGGGGCGAGGGGAAATCAACCATCTTAGCGTGGACGGACACCCGCTGACGGTGATTGATGATGCCTACAACGCCAACCCTGGCTCGATGATGATGGCGGTTTCTCAGCTTAGTGCGTCAATTTCGCCGGGGCGAAAAGTGCTGGTGCTGGGAGAAATGGCCGAGCTGGGAGATGAATATGAACGCTATTACCGCGCGCTGATTGACGGTATTAATCAAAGCCAGATTGATACCATTTACCTGATTGGCCAGCAGTACGTCGCCTGTGCTGACATGTTTTCTGCGCATAAGCACTACATTTTGTTGGCCGACGTGGAGGCGTTTAAAGACGCCTATCTCAAGGACATTCAGGATGGCGATATCGTGTTGCTTAAGGGGTCGCATTCGACCCAGGTGTGGAAATTGGTGAGCTGGCTGAAGCGACTGGCCTCTCGTTAGGCGCTATCTTTCGCGATGCAGTAAATCGGCATAGATCCCGGTTAGCACGCCCTGCGGGCCAAACTCTCGCTTAATCCACTGGGTGACCTGCCCATTGGCTGAATGCTGCGTTGCCAGCAGCATGCGGGAGTCCTGGCGCGGGTTGTTGATCTGCCGGGTGACCAGCAGCGAATTCTCCGCGGCTTCGCGCACCATGTAATCGGGCAGGAAACCGATACCTTCACCGAGAATCTGGCACTGGCATTTGGTGTTGAAATCCGGCACCAGAATCGACTCCTGGCCATGCAGCAGCCAGCCGACCTTTTTATTGATCGTATGCGCCGTGTCCTCAACCATGATGTTGGGGTACAGGCGTAGCTGGCTTTCCGCAATCGGCTCCGGCATAAACGCGAGCGGATGCGTGGGCGCGATGGCAAAGGCCCAGCGAATCGCGCCAATCTCGGTATAGTCGATGCCGCCGCCATCCAGCAGGGTATCCGGCGCGCCAATAGCGATGCTGGCCTGATTATTAATAATGGAATCCCAGACGCCGTTGTATACCTCGGTGGTGACTGTTATCTGGCAGGTAGGAAACTGCTTTTTCAGCACCTGCAGCAGTCGGGCGGTATGTTTGGGCGTATAGAGCAGCTGGTTAATGCAGATGCGGACCCGCGCTTCAATGCCCTGGGAAATGGTGTCGATGCTGCGCTTGATGGCGTGGAAATCGTTCAGTAGATCGCTGGCTTTACGGAAAAAATAGCGTCCGGATTCGGTCAACTCAATGCTGCGGGTGCTGCGGGTAAACAGCACCACGTCAAGCCCTGCCTCCATGCGCTTGATGGTATAGCTGATGGCGGAGGTGGTGAGGCCCAACTCCTCCGCCGCCTTGCTGAAACTGCCAAAACGTGCGGCGGTGGTGAATGCCAGCAGATTCTCTTCCGTAAAAATTGAGTTCATTCACCCGCTCCTCGGTTCCGCTATTTATTGGGCCTCTTTAATGAGATGAATGTATTGGTTGAACTGATTGTTGGGCAATCATTTTTGAATAACTTTTAAAACCCGTCTATGCGGTCTCTTTCGAGGTGGCTTCGCTCAGCTTTCGCCCGGTATATTCTGAGATAATCCCGACGCAGTTTCCCGCCAGAAAACCCAGCAGTGTGACCCACCAGTTCAGCCCGGTGGCGAAAAACAGCGTCATGCCAAGAAAGCCACCGGGGATAAACGAGGTCAGCCAGAATCGGCCCTGCCAGACCACCACGGCGGAGAACGGCACTGTCATGACAACGCCCGCCCAGAAGGGTGACAGCCCGCTAACCGATGCCAGCCAACCGGAAGCTGCCGCGGCGAGAAACGCCCAGACGGCGCCGGAGTAATTGACAAAAAGGCTCTTCACAAAGCCCGCTTTGCCGCCGCCTGCCGCGTAAAAACTGCAGAACGCCACAAAGCCAATCGTACCTAATAATTCCCAGCCTGGGGCCAGCCCAACCTGCGAGGACACCATCTGCCAGAGACCTGCACACACTCCAACGGTAATGCCCGTAGCGGTGAGTCCGTTCATCGTTGTTTCCTCTCATGTAGTGGTTACGCAGTGAAACTATATAGAAAGAAAACCCGATTGAGCTAAGGGGCATAGCGGCAAAGAAATAAACATTGCACTACCGCACAGTCTGTATCGATTGTTAAATAAAATTCACTAATCGGGCAGGTTATGGCGAATAAAATTTAAGCGGGTTCTTTTATGATTATTTCGTTGCTATTCTCATTTCATCGAAAACAGCCACAAAAAATCAGGGGATTTGCTATGACCAACAACAATCTGATTACTGACTATCTATTGGCTGCGCAACAAGGCGAACTGACGAAATTAAAATCCTGCCTGCATCAGGGCGTTGATATTAATGCCTGTAATCGTCAAGGGCAAACCGCCATTACGCTGGCAAGCTTGAATAAAAAATATGATTGCGTGGTGGCCTTACTGGATGCCGGTGCGGATATTAATAAACAAGACCAGACCTGTCTAAACCCTTTTTTAATTAGCTGTCTGAATAATGATTTAACGCTGCTGCGTTTACTGTTACCGGCTCGCCCGGATTTAAATCGCTTAACCCGTTTTGGCGGCGTGGGGCTAACGCCCGCCTGTGAAAAAGGGCACCTTGAAATCGTCAAAGAGCTATTGCATCGCACTCACATCAACGTCAACCACACTAACTTTGTCGGCTGGACGCCGCTGCTGGAGGCCATCGTGCTCAACGACGGCGGTGAAACCCAGCAGACGATTGTCGGCCTGTTGCTGGAGCATGGCGCCAGCCCGCACATGACCGATAAATACGGTAAAACCCCGCTGGAAATGGCGCGGGAGAAGGGTTACCAGGAGATAGCCCAGCTGCTGATTGCCGCCGGAGCGTAACAGAGGAGACGCGCTATCGACACCCCAATACGGCGGTGTGTGCAAGCGCTAACTGCGGACGAGCACTTTCTTTCGGAACGTGGCTCTGGTCGGGTCGAACAGGTCTTTTCCCGGGCGGTAAACCTTTATCTCCCGGCACAGCAGCGGTTGCTGACGCTATTGTGCGAAGAGTACGACAACGCCCCGAACAGTTGTAGATTAGCACTCACTCACTTTGACGGCCTGTTCCGGCCAGGTGAGGCGGTTCAGTTTCACCCAACAGGGATAACGATTGGCGAGGATAAATGGCTGGATACCGCCTCTTGCCAGCGCTGGCAGCCAACGATACCGCAGCTTAACGCCGAACGATTCCGGCAGATTCCCTGGCTGCGGTGGCATGATGAGATACACCAACATTTACAGGATAACCAGACGCTGTTCCTGTGGCGTGGCGATAACCCGTTTTATCAGGCTATCTCCGAGGCATTACAGCAGCGGCGGAAAACATTATTTAATGCGTTATTGCAGGGCCGGGAAATAACCTCGGCGGTGGCCAATATGGTGGGATTAGGTATTGGCCTGACGCCGTCGGCGGATGATTATTTAGTGGGGTTAAGCACCGTTTTATTTATCGACGGGCACCCGGCAAAAAAATATCGCGATGCATTTTATTCCGCGCTAAGAGTGGCGCGGGACAATACCACTTTATTAAGTGCGATTACGCTGGAAGCCGCTTTTTCTCAGCGCTATCGCGAAACGATTTTCGGGTTTATTAACGGCATGGTTAATGAACCGCAATATATTTCCACCCAGACTATCGCCAGTATTAAAAATATTGGCTCCAGTTCCGGCTGCGACATGCTTTATGGCATGGCGGATGCCTGCGCGCTGAGCCAAGCCTATGGAGGGAGTTATGTCAGTCAAAATAGTGATTAAGAAGAATACGTATTTTGATTCGGTCTCGCTGATGTCTATTTCCACGCGTGCCAATAAGCTCGACGGCGTTGAGCAGGCGTTCGTGGCCATGGCCACCGAGATGAACAAGGGCGTGCTGAAAAATCTCGGGCTGTTAACCGCTGAGCTGGATGAGGCAAAAAACGGCGATCTGATGATTGTCATCAACGGCAAAGATGGCGCGGACAACGAGCAGACGCTGGCGGCCATTGAAGAGCTGTTCACCAAAAAAGCGGAAAGCGGCTCGCACGAAGCGCGCTACGCCACGCTTGCCAGCGCCAAAAAGCATGTGGCAGGCAGCAACCTGGCGGTGATTTCCGTCAACGGTATGTTTGCCACCCGCGAAGCGCGTCAGGCGCTGCAAAACGACCTCAACGTGATGCTGTTTTCCGACAACGTCACCATTGAAGACGAACTGGCACTGAAACAGCTGGCGCATGAAAAAGGGCTGTTGATGATGGGGCCGGATTGCGGCACCGCGATTATCAACGGCGCGGCGCTGTGCTTTGGCAACGCGATACGTCGCGGCAACATCGGCATTGTCGGTGCTTCCGGTACGGGTAGCCAGGAGCTGAGCGTGCGTATTCATGACTTTGGCGGCGGTATTTCGCAGCTGATCGGTACCGGTGGGCGCGATCTCAGCGAGAAGATTGGCGGGCTGATGATGCTCGACGCGATTGGCATGCTGGAAAACGATCCGGAAACCGAGATTATCGCGCTAGTCTCCAAGCCACCGGCCCCGGCTGTTGCGCACAAAGTACTGGAACGTGCTCGTGCCTGCCGTAAACCGGTAGTGGTTTGTTTCCTCGGTCGGGCTGAGCCACCGGCTGACGAGCAGGGCTTACAGTTCGCTCGCGGCACCAAAGACGCGGCACTGAAAGCGGTGCTGCTGAGTGGTGTGAAGAAAGAATCGTTAGACCTGCATCCTCTGAACGACGCGCTGATTGCTGACGTACGTTCACGCTTGACCCCGCAGCAGAAGTACATTCGCGGCCTGTTCTGCGGTGGCACGTTATGCGACGAAACCATGTTCGCGGTGATGGAAAAACACGGCGACGTCTACAGCAATATTCAGCCTGACCCGGCTTTCCGCCTGGCGGACATCAACCACAGCGTGAAGCACACCTTCCTCGACTTTGGCGATGACGACTTCACCAACGGTAAGCCGCACCCGATGATCGACCCGACCAACCGCATCAGCCGCCTGATTCAGGAAGCGCGCGATCCGCAAGTGGGTGTGATCGTGATGGACTTCGTGCTGGGCTTTGGATCGCATGAAGATCCGGTTGGCTCAACGATCGAGGCGATCAAAGAAGCGAAAGCGATCGCCGCCGCCGATGGGCGAGAGCTTGCGATCCTCGCCTACGTGCTGGGGACCGATCTCGATACGCCGTCGCTGGAAAAACAGCGTCAAATGCTGACCGACGCGGGCGTGATCCTCGCCAGCAGCAGCACCAATACCGGTTTGTTGGCGCGTGAATTTATCTGCAAAGGGGAGGAAGCCTGATGAGCCAGTCACTGTTTACCCAACCGCTGAACGTCATTAACGTGGGTATCGCGATGTTCAGCGATGACCTGAAAAAACAGCATGTCGCCGTCACCCAACTGGACTGGACGCCGCCGGGGCAGGGCAATATGCAGGTAGTGAATGCGCTGGACAGCATCGCCGATTCCCCGCTGGCGGAGAAAATCGCTGCCGCCAACCAGCAGGCGCTGGAGCGCATTATTCAGTCGCATCCGGTGCTGATTGGCTTTGATCAGGCGATCAACGTGGTGCCGGGCATGACGCCGAAAACCATCCTCCACGCGGGCCCGCCGGTTAGCTGGGAGAAAATGTGCGGTGCGATGAAGGGCGCGGTGACCGGAGCGCTGGTATTTGAAGGGCTGGCGAAGGATATCGATGAAGCCGCAGATCTGGCGGCTTCCGGTGAAATTACCTTCTCGCCGTGCCACGAACACGACTGCGTAGGGTCGATGGCGGGCGTCACCTCGGCCTCCATGTTTATGCATATCGTCGAGAATAAAACCTACGGCAACATCGCTTATACCAACATGAGCGAGCAGATGGCGAAGATCCTGCGCATGGGGGCCAACGACCAGAGCGTGATTGACCGTCTGAACTGGATGCGCGACGTACAGGGCCCGATGCTGCGTGATGCGATGAAGATCATCGGTGAAATCGATCTGCGCTTAATGCTGGCGCAGGCGCTGCACATGGGCGATGAGTGCC
>NZ_CBDKZX010000095.1:0-12981 GCF_965301105.1 Kluyvera sp. | reverse complement strand
GTAGCCTGCTGGATATGCTGGACAGCGAAAACGAAGTGTTCAACGCCCAGCGCCGTTACGTTGAGATGCAGTTCACGGAGATGTTCACCACCTACCGTATCAATGCACGCATCGGCGATCTGTTAAAACAGCTGAATATTCAGGCACCGTCTGCCGCGCAGCCGGTCGAGGTACAGCAAACGGCACACAGTAATTTACCTGACTTGAAGTAACTGATTTTGGACCTGCGGGTTATCTCATCTCACGATGGGATAACCCATTATATTCTTTAGCCTTAGCGATTGTTTCGCTGGTATATAAGGTCGGATTATGGCGTCTTATACTGATCCACTTGAGCAAGCAAATACCTCTACTGATGACCACATCAGACTCGACCCACGTCAAAACCATGATGATCCCTTACTCGATTCGCTAATGATTGTGTGCAAACTGCACAACGTCATCACCAGCCGAAATGTATTAACCGCCGGTTTACCGCTTGAAGCACACCGACTGACCCTGAGCGCATTTCCGCGAGCCGCTCAGCGCGCGGGGTTAAAAGCGCGTGTGCTGCAGAGGCCGCTGGAAAAAATTACCGCCCTCTCGCTGCCGGCCATCGTGCTGCTCAAAAACGATCAGGCCGCGGTGCTGATCGGCTGGGATGATCAACAGCGCGCCCGCCTGCTATCCGCCGAAACCGAAGGTGGCGAAAAGGTGCTTGCGCGCGAAACGCTGGCGGAGAACTACAGCGGGAAAACAATTTTTATTCAGCCGGGACATGAGTTCGGCAGCCAACCCACGGCGACCATTCCTCGTACCAAATCCTGGTTTAAAGACACGCTAAAACTGTCTAAATTCCTTTATCTTGACTCTATCGTCGCCAGTTTTATCATCAACGTGATCGCCATTGCCACGCCGCTGTTCGTGATGAACGTCTATGACCGCGTGGTGCCCAATCAGGCGACCGCCACCCTCTGGGTACTGGCTATCGGCATTTCGATCGCCTTTGTTTTTGATTTTATTCTTAAAATTTTACGTGGTGTCTGTCTCGATATCGCGGGAAAAAAGACCGATCTGATTGTCTCGGCAGCGCTGTTTGAACGCCTGCTCGGAATGAAGATGAAGCAGCGCCCTCAACGCGTCGGCGGCTTCACACAGCAATTCCAGGAATACCAATCCATTCGGGATTTTCTTTCATCGCTAACGCTCACCATGCTCATCGACTTCCCGTTCACGCTGTTGGTGCTGCTGGTTATTGCCATTGTCGGCGGTCCGCTCGCGTTCATTCCTCTGCTGTGCTATCCCATCGCATTGGTTGTGAACTGGCTGATCCAGAAGCCTTTACAAACACAGGTTCAGAAAACATATCGCTTGTCGACAGAGCGACAGGCCATGCTGGTTGAGACGCTAACGGGTCTGGATGCCATCAAGGTCAACAATGCGCAAAGCGAGCGTCAGTACCAGTGGGAACAAATTATCGGCCAACTGAGCAAGCTGGAGCTGCGGGTAAAATCGCTCTCCTATATTGCTGTCAACTTTACCGCCTGGGTCCAAAAAATTGCTGGCGTGGCGATGATTATCGTTGGGGTTTACAGCATTATCGCCGGTAATCTCAGCATGGGGGGGCTCATCGCCTGCTACCTGCTCAACCGTCGCGCAATGATGCCGATTGGCCAGCTGTGTAGCCTGATCACCCGCTACCAGCGCGCCAAAATGACCAAAGCGACCATCGACCGCATGATGGATCTGGAGCAAGAGGTCGAAGAAAATGAAGTGCCGTTGAAGCGCGAGACGCTGACTGGCGCCATCGAATTCCGCGACGTCAGCTTCCACTATCCGCAAAACCAGTACCTGTCACTCAACGGTATTTCGTTGAAAATTGAGCCGGGTGAGAAGGTCGGGATTATTGGCCGTAGCGGCTCCGGCAAAAGCTCGCTGGCCAAGCTGCTGGTTGGCTTCTACCAACCTGACGGCGGCACCATTCTGATTGACGGCATCGACGCTCGTCAGCTCGACGTCAATGACGTCCGCCATAATATCGGCTACGCGCCGCAGGATATTCACCTGTTCAGCGGCACGCTGCGCGACAACCTGTTAAGCGGTGCCAGCTACGTGGATGAAGAGACCATGCTGCGCGCCGCCACGCTGGCGGGGGTGCATGAATTCGCTCGTCGTCACCCGTCCGGCTATAACATGCAGGTCGGTGAGCGCGGGATGAATCTTTCCGGCGGCCAGCGACAGGCCGTGGCCCTGGCTCGCGCGTTGCTGCTCGATCCACCGGTGCTGCTGATGGATGAGCCGACCAGCTCCATGGATAACACCAGCGAAGATCTGATTAAGAAGTCGCTAGCCCCCATGGTCAGCAATAAAACGCTGCTGCTGGTCACCCACCGCGCCTCGTTGCTCACGCTGGTCGACCGACTGATCATCCTCGACAATGGCAAAATCATCGCCGATGGTCCGAAAGAAAGCGTGATGAACGCACTGAAGAAAGGACAAATTCATGCGCAACGCTAACCGACTTACCCGCTTTATGAAGTGGTTGTTTGGCGACAAAAACGCGTCAACGCTCACTGCTAACGAGGTGAATAAGGCGCTCATTGATGATTCCCCACGCGTGGTGCGAATCACCCTGTGGGCCATTCTCGGCTTCTTTATCATCATGATTGCCTGGGCATCACTGGCCGATATTGATGAAGTCACGCGTGGTGACGGCAAAGCGATTCCCTCCTCGCGCCTGCAAAAAATCCAGAACCTGGAGGGCGGTATTGTCGCCGAGGTATTCGTGCACGAAGGTGAAGTGGTCAAAGCCGGCGCGCCGCTGCTGCGTCTGGACGATACCCGTTTTCGCTCTAACGCTGGCGAGTCCGAGGCCGATCGTCTGGCGCTGGAGGCCCGTATTCAACGTCTGACCGCCCAGTTGGATAATAAAGAAACCCTGACGCTCTCACCCGAAATTCTGAATAAAACGCCGGATATCGCCAACGGTGAAATGGAACTGTTCGCCAGCGTCAACAAGCGCATTCAGAGCGAACTGTCCGGACTGAACGAACAGCTGGTGCAGAAGAAACAGGAGCTGCTGGACTATCAGGCAAAAGGCGCACAGTTCCGCCGCAGCCTGGGCCTGTTACAGCAGGAAATCAGCATGTCTGAGCCACTGGTCGCCAAGGGGGCGATTTCCAAAGTGGAAGTTCTGCGTCTGCGTCGTTCTGAAGTCGAAACCCGCGGACAGCTTGAGTCCGTGACGCTGGCCGTCCCCAGAGCCGAAGCGGCGATCAAAGAGATTGAGAGCAAAATCAACGAGACGCGTGGCCGCTATCGCAGCGAAGCGCTGTCGCAGCTCAATGAAGCCCGTACCGATCTCAGTAAAACCGAAGCTTCCGGCAAGGCGATTGAAGACCGTGTCAACCGTACGCTGGTGACTTCGCCGGTGCGCGGCATCGTGCAGCAGCTGATGGTCAACACCATCGGCGGCGTTATCCAGCCGGGGAACGACCTGGTGGAGATCGTGCCGCTGGACGACACGCTGCTGGTCGAAGCGAAAATCCGCCCGCAGGACATCGCGTTTTTACGCCCTGGGCAGGAAGCGATGGTCAAATTCACCGCCTATGACTACACCATCTATGGCGGGCTGAAGGCTAAGCTGGAACAGATAAGCCCCGATACGGTCACCGACAAAGACGGTAAGAGTTTCTATGTCATCCGTCTGCGCACCGAAAAAAACCACCTGGGCAGCGACGAGAAACCGCTGATTATTATCCCGGGGATGGTGGCGTCGGTGGATATCATCACCGGTAAGAAAACCATTCTCTCCTACCTGCTGAAGCCGATTCTGCGCGCGAAAGCAGAAGCGTTCCGCGAACGTTAAGCATAAAAAAACCCGGCGTACTGCTGTACGTCCGGGTTATCGCTCGTTATGTCGGTCGGCGCTGTCGTCCGGCAGCGCGGAAGACGTTACTCGTTAATCTTCGGATGCTGCATTACCAGCTGCGAGCGTTTCTCCTGCAGCGCGGCAATTTCCGCATCGATATCTTCAATCTTGTGCTCAATATGGTCGTGATGTTCCTGAAGAATCTCACGCGCTTCCTCAATGTCCGAGGCCGCAGGCGTCGCGCCCTTCAGCGGACGGTTGGCGGTCTCTTTCATCATCACGCCGGTAATCAGGCCAATCACCGCAATCACCATCAGATAGTAAGCCGGCATCATCAGGTTCTGCGTCGACTCCACCAGCCAGGCCGCCAGCGTAGGCGTCAGACCGGCCACCAGCACCGAGATGTTAAAGGCGCTGGCCAGCGCGCTGTAGCGAATGTGGGTTGGGAACATCGCCGGTAGCGACGACGCCATCACCCCGGTGAAGCAGTTCAGGATCACCGCGAGCAGCAGCAGGCCGGAGAAAATCAGACCAATGGAGTTACTGTTAATCAGGATAAATGCCGGAATCGAGAACACCAGCAACGCCACGCTACCCACCACGACAAATGGGCGACGGCCAAAGCGGTCGCTCAGCAGCCCCATCACCGGCTGCACAAACAGCATACCGATCATAATGGCGATGATGATCAGCACCCCGTGGTCTTCGGAGTAGTGCAGGTTATGCGACAGGTAGCTCGGCATGTAGGTCAGCAACATGTAGTAGGTGACGTTGGTCGAGATAACCAGACCGATACAGGCCAGCAGGCTACGCCAGTGCTTGGTCGCAATTTCTTTAAACGAGACTTTCGGCCCGTCCTGTAAACCCTGACGGTCGCCCTGCTCGAGTTTATCCACGTGCTGCTGGAACGCTGGCGTCTCTTCCAGCGCATGACGCAGGTAAAGACCGATAATACCCAGCGGCAGCGCGACGAAGAACGGAATACGCCAGCCCCACTCGAGGAAGTTCGCCTCACCCACTGCCGTCGAGAGCAGAACCACCAGCCCTGCGCCCATCACAAACCCGGCGATAGAACCAAAGTCCAGCCAGCTGCCCATAAAGCCGCGCTTACGGTCCGGCGAGTATTCCGCTACGAAGATCGACGCTCCGGTATATTCGCCGCCGACCGAGAAGCCCTGCGCCATTTTACACAGCAGCAGCAACACCGGCGCCCAAATACCAATGGACTCATACGACGGAATAAGGCCGATACAGAATGTACTGAGCGACATAATAATGATGGTGATAGACAGAATCTTCTGTCGACCGTATTTATCCCCTAGCATCCCGAAGAACAAACCGCCCAACGGACGTATCAGGAAGGGAACAGAGAAGGTCCCCAGCGCGGCAATCATCTGCACGCTTGGGTCAGCGTCCGGGAAGAAGACTTTACCCAGCGCGTAGGCCACAAATCCATAGACCCCGAAATCGAACCACTCCATCGCGTTGCCCAACGAGGCTGCGGTGATTGCTTTGCGTAGTTTGGCATCGTCGATAATGGTGACGTCACGTAGCGTGATCGGTTTTACTTTTTTCCTTCTAAGCATGGTTTTCCTCGTTCAATTTCGCCTTGAACGCACACCCAGTGGGGGCAAACGGCAAGGCGTTTGCGAAGGTGCGTAAAGGGAACCGTGGCAAGTCTGGTTCCGTTTATCCAAGCGTAGCAGGTTTGCATGTCGGCGTTGGAGTATGTTCTCCGACAATCAAACCTGTTGGGCCTGATGGCGAGTCTGTCAGTTAATAAGGTGCCTCTCGAAAAATATCCCGCAGAGAGGCAATCCTATTTACCCTAACAGCGATTAATATTGTGATCAACTTAACAAAAGAGTGACACTCGCCACAGCGCCGAAATATTTCGCTCACTTTCCCCCTATCGAATGCCGCTTCACCAGTGGAAAAACCGGGCAAATCACCTCCTTTCCCCCCTCATTTAAGAAAAAAAATATTTCAGAATCTTTCACAAAGAATTCACAGCTCAATTCAATTTCACCATAGCGCATTTCTCATTTATGAAATGTGTGATCTATATAACTAAAACATCGTTTTATTTTCATTGAATCAGCATTCCAGTAAATGCATTATAGCGTCCGAAACAGCTTTAAACATGCCAGAAAATTTCTTCTTAACCGGAGTGCGCTGGCATGAAAACACCAGATGATAGCAACATAAATAACTGAAATTATTATACTTAATCTCTTCTGCCGTCAGAGGACGGTACGAGGCGAGGATGCCAGATGAAAATTAAAGCAACAATGGAACGAATCCCAGGCGGGATGATGCTTATCCCGTTACTGTTAGGCGCGGTATTAAATACCTTCGCACCGAGCACCGGCGAATATTTCGGATCTTTCACCAAAGGCATGATCGGCGGAACGGTGCCTATTCTGGCCGTCTGGTTCTTCTGCATTGGGGCATCCATTGATTTACGTGCCACCGGGATGGTATTACGTAAATCCGGCACCCTGGTACTGACCAAAATCGCCGTTGCCTGGGTTGTGGCAATGATTGCGGCCATGTTCATTCCGGATACGGGTATTCAGACCGGTTTCTTCGCCGGACTTTCCGTTCTGGCGATTGTCTCAGCAATGGATATGACCAACGGCGGCCTGTATGCCAGCCTGATGAATCAGTATGGTACTAAAGAAGAGTCAGGCGCTTTCGTCCTGATGTCGCTGGAATCCGGCCCGCTGATGACGATGGTTATCCTCGGTTCTGCTGGCCTTGCTTCTTTCGAGCCGCACCACTTTATCGGCGCCGTACTGCCGTTCCTGATTGGTTTCACCCTCGGCAACCTGGACCACGACCTGCGTGCATTCTTCAGCAAAGCAACGCCGGTACTGATTCCGTTCTTCGGCTTTGCGCTGGGTAATACCATCAACCTGAGCGTGATTCTCGACACTGGCCTGCTGGGTATCGTACTGGGTGTTGCCGTTATCGTTATCACCGGTATTCCGCTGATTATTGCTGACCGCGTCATCGGTGGCGGTAACGGCACCGCAGGTGTCGCCGCCTCCTCCGCAGCGGGCGCTGCCGTGGCAAACCCGGTGATTATTGCGCAGATTAACCCATCGTTCGCCCCGGTCGCCGCCTCCGCGACGGCGCTGGTTGCCGCCAGCGTAATTGTCACCGCGATTCTGGTGCCGATTATTACCGCGCTGTATGCGAAACGTTATGGCGCACCAAAACCAGCAGACGCCGAAACGCAGGTAATACCGGAGTCCGCGCACCACTAATCGGTTCCCTCTCCCCGCGGGGGAGAGGGTGAATTTCCCCGCCATTCCTCATCCCGTCCGGGATAACACCGACAAATGCAGGGTTTTATTGTATAATCAGGGCTATTTTCGGCGATTTGCCGTTTTTTCAGGCCCTTGCCTTTCGCACTGCACTTTTGAGGAAACACTCCATGTCATTACCCCACTGCCCACAATGCAACTCCGAATACACCTACGAAGACAACGGCATGTTCATCTGCCCGGAATGCGCACACGAGTGGAACGATGCTGAACCCGCACAAGACAGCGACGCGCTGATCGTCAAAGACGCTAACGGCAACCTGCTGGCTGACGGCGACAGCGTCACCGTCGTCAAAGACCTGAAGGTCAAGGGCAGCTCTTCCATGTTGAAGATCGGCACCAAAGTGAAGAACATCCGCCTGGTCGAAGGCGACCACAACATCGATTGCAAAATTGACGGCTTTGGCCCAATGAAGCTGAAATCTGAGTTTGTGAAAAAGAACTGATCCCTACAGGCGGGAAAGCACTTTCCCGCCTGGTTACTTTGCCTCAGCAGCACCTAGACTTAATGAGCGACTCTTACCTGAGGTAACGATTATGCCGTTAAGTCCCTATCTCGCCTTTTCCGGAAACTGCGCCGATGCCATTGCCTACTATCAGCAGGCGCTGGGTGCGGAACTGCGCTACAAAATCACCTTCGGCGAAATGCCGCCCTCATCGATGGATGATGAAGGTGGATGCCCCTCCGGCCTGAAATTCCCCGACAGCGCCATTGCCCACGCCAACGTCCACATCGCCGGCAGCGATATCATGATGAGCGACGGTATCTCCCCGGACGACGCCCACTACGCGGGCTTCACGCTGGTGCTCGACACTCAGGACGTTAAAGAAGGTAAACGCTGGTTCGATAATCTCGCCGCCAACGGCAAGGTAGAAATGCCGTGGCAAGAGACCTTCTGGGCACACGGGTTTGGCCGTGTAATCGACCGGTACGGCGTACCGTGGATGATTAACGTGGTCAAACAACAAGAGCCGACGCTCTGACAACGCGGGAGGCGGCGGCCTCCCTTCCTGTCATCAAATTCCCGTCAATTATTCATCATCGAGTCATCCCGCCTTAACCCAAATGTCACATGAGTTCGCCACGATGGGGCCACCTTTTTTGAGGGTCCCAATATGCAAACCATGATTCGCGTTGAAAAACTCAACAAGACGTTCAACCAGCACCAGGTACTACACGCTATTGATTTGAACGTTCACGCCGGTGAGATGGTGGCTCTGCTTGGCCCGTCCGGTTCTGGCAAATCCACCCTTTTACGTCATCTTAGCGGCCTCATCGTCGGCGATAAAACGCCGGAGTGCCGCATTGAGTTGCTGGGCAAAACCGTACAGCAGGCGGGCCGTCTGGCGCGCGACATCCGTAAGAGCCGCGCCCACACCGGCTATATCTTCCAGCAGTTCAACCTCGTTAACCGCCTGAGCGTTCTGGAGAACGTGCTGATTGGCGCGCTCGGCAGCACGCCTTTCTGGCGCACCTGCTTGGGCTGGTTCACCCGCGAGCAGAAACAGCGCGCCTTACAGGCATTAACCCGCGTCGGCATGGCGCATATGGCCCACCAGCGTGTATCAACGCTGTCCGGCGGCCAGCAGCAGCGCGTGGCCATTGCCCGTGCGCTGATGCAGCAGGCGAAAGTGATCCTCGCCGACGAACCTATCGCCTCGCTGGACCCGGAATCGGCGCGCATCGTCATGGACACGCTGCGCGACATTAACCAGACCGACGGCATCACCGTGGTGGTGACGCTGCATCAGGTCGACTATGCGCTGCGCTACTGCGAACGCATCGTCGCGCTGCGCCAGGGACAGGTGTTCTACGACGGCAGCAGCCAGCAGTTTGATAACGAACGTTTTGACCATCTCTACCGCAGCATAAACCGCGTCGAACAGAACGCGCAGGCTGCTTAACGTCCCCACAATGAGGAATGGAAATGAGTTATAAAGCGGTTGCCGCGCTGGCCTTCACCAGCATGTTTAGCCTCAGCACCCTGCTCAGCCCCGTGCATGCGGAAGAACAGGAAAAAGCGCTGAACTTCGGCATTATTTCGACGGAATCACAGCAGAACTTAAAGCCACAGTGGGAACCGTTCCTGAAGGACATGGAAAAATCGCTGGGCGTAAAGGTGAACGCTTTCTTCGCCCCGGACTACGCGGGCATCATTCAGGGCATGCGCTTCAATAAAGTGGATATCGCCTGGTACGGTAACCTCTCCGCGATGGAAGCGGTAGACCGCGCCAACGGCCAGGTGTTCGCCCAGACCGTCGCCGCCGACGGCTCGCCGGGCTACTGGAGCGTGCTGATCGTCAACAAAGACAGCCCGATCAACAACCTCAACGACCTGCTCGCCAAACGCAAAGAGCTGACCTTCGGCAACGGTGACCCGAACTCCACCTCCGGCTTCCTCGTCCCTGGCTACTACGTCTTCGCCAAAAACAACGCCTCCGCCAGCGACTTCAAGCGCACGGTCAACGCCAGCCATGAAACCAACGCCCTGGCCGTCGCCAACAAGCAGGTGGATGTGGCCACCAATAATACCGAAAACCTCGACAAGCTGAAGGTCTCCGCGCCGGACAAACTGAAAGAGCTGAAGGTTATCTGGAAATCACCGCTGATCCCAGGCGACCCGATTGTGTGGCGCAAAAACCTCTCTGAATCCACCAAAGACAAGATCTACAGCTTCTTTATGAACTACGGCAAAACGCCGGAACAGAAAGCGGTGCTGGAACGTCTGGGCTGGGCGCCGTTCCGCGCTTCCAGCGATCTCCAGCTGCTGCCGATTCGCCAGTTGACCCTGTTTAAAGAGATGCAGACGGTGAAGGGCAACGACACGCTGAACGCCGCGGATAAAGCCACGAAGACCGCCGAGATTCAGGCGCGGCTGAACGACCTTGACCGTACCACGGCGGCGATTGGCGCGATGACGTCGGTGACTAAAGCGGTGCAGTGATCGATCCCCTCTCCCCCGTGGGGAGAGGGTTAGGGTGAGGGGGCAACGGCGCACGCTGATGCCCTCACCCCGGCCCTCTCCCACAGGGAGAGGGAGAACTAACCACGGAGCTCAACCATGCAACACACCATCACCATCCCCCCACCCAAGCGCAGCTGGTTCTCGCTGATCAGCTGGGCCATCCTGCTGGCGGTGCTTGTCGTCTCCTGGAAAGGGGCGGAAATGAACCCGGTGACCCTGTTCACCGACGCGGGCAACATGGCGACTTTCGCCGCCGACTTCTTCCCGCCGGACTTCAGCCAGTGGCAGGACTACCTCAGCGAGATGGCCGTCACCCTGCAAATCGCCGTCTGGGGCACCGCGCTGGCGGTGGTGCTCTCCATCCCATGCGGCCTGATGAGCGCCGAAAACCTCGTGCCGTGGTGGGTTTACCAGCCGATGCGTCGGCTGATGGACGCCTGCCGCGCGATCAACGAAATGGTCTTCGCCATGCTGTTCGTCGTGGCCGTCGGCTTAGGCCCCTTTGCTGGCGTACTGGCGCTGTTTATTCACACCACCGGCGTACTCTCCAAGCTGCTTTCCGAAGCGGTGGAAGCCATTGAACCCGGCCCGGTTGAAGGCATCCGCGCCACCGGCGCCAACAAAATCGAAGAGATCCTCTACGGCGTGCTGCCGCAGGTGATGCCGCTGCTCATCTCCTACTCGCTCTATCGCTTCGAGTCTAACGTCCGTTCCGCCACGGTGGTCGGGATGGTGGGCGCAGGCGGTATCGGCGTCACATTATGGGAGGCGATTCGCGGCTTTCAGTTCCAGCAAACCTGCGCATTGATGGTGCTGATCATCGTCACCGTCAGCCTGCTGGATTTCCTCTCCCAGCGTTTGCGTAAGCACTTCATCTGATTAGCGAGGTCTTGTTGACTATGCACCTGTCTACACATCCGACCAGTTATCCAACGCGTTATCAAGAGATTGCCGCTCGCCTGGAGCAAGAGCTCCGCCAGAACTACCGCTGCGGCGACTACCTGCCCGCCGAGCACCAGCTGGCGGCGCGCTTTGACGTGAATCGTCACACCCTACGTCGCGCCATCGACCAACTGGTGGAGAAAGGCTGGGTTCAGCGCCGTCAGGGGGTTGGCGTGCTGGTGCTGATGCGCCCGTTTGACTACCCGCTGAACGCTCAGGCGCGTTTTAGCCAGAACCTGCTCGACCAGGGCAGCCACCCCACCAGCGAAAAGCTGCTGTCGGTACTGCGTCCGGCCTCCGGCCATATCGCCGAAGCGCTGGGCATAGCCGAAGGCGACAACGTTATTCACCTGCGCACGCTGCGCCGGGTCAACGGCGTGGCGCTGTGTCTGATCGACCACTACTTTGCTGACCTCACGCTGTGGCCCACGCTGCAAAGTTTCAGCAGCGGTTCGCTGCACGACTTTCTGCGCGAGCAAACCGGTATTGCGCTCAAACGCAGTCAGACCCGCATCAGCGCACGTCGGGCGCAGGCCAAAGAGAGCCAGCGCTTAGAAATTCCCAACATGGCGCCCCTGCTGTGCGTGCGCACCCTGAACCACCGTGAAGGCAACGACCAGGTGATGGAGTACTCCGTCAGCCTGACCCGCGCCGACATGATCGAATTTATTATGGAGCACTGAATGCACCTCGATACCGCAACCCGTCAGCACTGGATGTCGGTGCTGTCTCACAGTAAGCCCGAGAGTCTGGCGGCAAAAATGGTTGCCCTGAATATCCGTGCCGACTACGAAACCCTCCGCGCCCCGGAAACCGGCCTGGTCCAGCTACAGGGCCGCATGGGCGGCACCGGCGAACGCTTCTTTGCCGGTGACGCCACGCTAACCCGCGCCGCCGTGCGCTTGAGCAACGGGACCGTGGGCTACAGCTGGGTGCTGGGGCGCGATAAAGCCCACGCCGAGCGCTGCGCACTGATTGATGCGCTGATGCAGCAGCCCAGCCATTTTCAAACCTTATCAGAAACCCTGATTACCCCGCTGGAAGCCGACCGTACCGCGCGTATTGCCGCACGTCAGGCTGAAATTAACGCCAGCCGGGTCGACTTCTTTACGCTGGTTCGCGGAGATAACGCATGACCCTGGAAACCGCTTTTACCCTTCCCGTGCAGGATGCCCAGCACAGCTTTCGTCGCCTGTTAAAAGCCATGAGCGAGCCGGGCGTGATCGTCGCGCTGCATCAGCTCAAGCACGGCTGGCAGCCGCTGAATATTGCCACCACCAGCGTGCTGCTGACCCTGGCCGACAATGACACGCCGGTGTGGCTGTCCAACACGCTGCATAACGATATCGTCAGCCAGAGCCTGCGTTTTCACACCAACGCGCCGCTGGTTGAGCAGCCGCAGCAGGCGACTTTCGCCGTCTCAAGCGACACCATCAGCAGCGAGCAGCTAAACGCCCTGTGTGAAGGCAGCGCGGTGGCGCCGGAAACCAGCGCCACGCTGATTGTGCAGGTCCCCAGTCTCAGCGGCGGGCGCATGCTGCGCCTGACCGGTGCGGGTATCGCCGAAGAACGGATGATCGCCCCACAGCTGCCGAACTGCATTCTGCATGAACTGACCGAACGTCCGCACCCGTTCCCGCTCGGCGTGGATCTGATCCTCACCTGCGGCGAGCGTCTGCTGGCCATTCCACGCACTACTCACGTCGAGGTTTGCTGATATGTACGTTGCCGTCAAAGGGGGCGAGAAGGCGATAGCCGCCGCCCACGCGCTACAGGAACATCGACGCCGGGGCGACACCGCGCAGCCGGAACTCAGCGTCGCTCAGATTGAACAGCAGCTTAACCTGGCGGTAGACCGGGTGATGACCGAAGGCGGCATCGCCGACCGCGA
>NZ_CBDKZX010000094.1:0-13559 GCF_965301105.1 Kluyvera sp. | reverse complement strand
GAATTTGACTAATTATGTTTTTTCTACTAGCAATGCGAGTTTATAAAGTTCGGAAATAATGAGTAAATTCCGTGAAATTAATGAGTTGTTAACAAGTTATTGGGTGTTGTGAGTGTGTCTCAAGAAAAGATGTATCGGAAACAGGCTCCATAACGTTATTTCACAAAAGAGACTGTTAACCATGCTGTTAATTTAGTGGTGGTATTATTCTGAATCAGAAGGGATAGCTGCCGTTCGTGCTGGTGGCGCAGTCCGACATTTTTGCTCTGCTCATCGCTTTTGCCCGCTGATTTTGTTCGTGGCAGATTTTCTTTGCTAAGATTTTTGGGCTGCGGATTTTCTGATGCCGCGGTCATCGAACGAAACGTTTAAAGTAACCTATGGTCGGGTGAGCAAAGATGAAGTACATCATTCTGCTGATAATTATTATTTCCGTGCTCTATGTGCATTTCCGGGGAAAGGTGCGGTTTCGCTTCTGGCGCCAGCTTTCCGATCATTCGACGTTCACGGCACCGTTGAATGGTTTTATGTATCTTTTCTCGCGCGTCGACAATACGCCATATCTCCGCCCAGACGCATTTCCCGAGCTTGCTGTGTTACAGGAACACTGGGAAGTGATTCGTGACGAAGGGGTCCGTCTGCAAAATATGGAGAAAATTAAAGCGGCCGAAAAGTACAACGACGCTGGCTTTAACTCATTTTTTAAAACCGGATGGAAACGTTTCTACCTGAAATGGTATGAGGAGGCGCATCCGTCGGCCAGCACACTGTGCCCGAGAACCACCGAGCTGTTGCGTAGCATTCCCTCCGTAAAGGCGGCCATGTTTGCTACGCTGCCTGACGGTAGTCGCTTACCGCGTCATCGTGACCCCTATGCAGGCTCATTGCGTTTCCACCTGGGTCTGTTGACGCCCAATGACGATCGTTGCTTTATTGAGGTCGACGGCGAACGCTATAGCTGGCGTGATGGTGAAGGGGTTCTGTTTGATGAAACCTATATACACTACGCAGAAAATACAAGCGGTGAGAATCGCCTGATTTTGTTCTGCGATATTGAGCGTCCTATGCGTTACCGCTGGGCGCAAAGGGTAAACCATTGGCTGGGACGCAATTTAATGAGTGCGGCGGTAGCGCCGAATGACGTAGGCGACCGTATCGGCGGTATTAATCGTAGTTTTCGTTATATTTATCAGATTCGTATTGTGGGAAAACGGCTGAAAAAATGGAATAAGGCGGTGTACTACATCGTTAAATGGGTACTGTTTGCGGGGATCGCGGTACTTATCTGGCGAGCATTTTGAGTCGGCGACCCTGGTCGCCGTTTCCATAATGATAGGCCAGGGAATTGCTTACTTTGTTTAGATTTAAACAAAGTTGCGGTTTATCGCGGGTTCGGGATATGCGTAAATGCTTAATTGTGCAATTTTTACGGACATCCTGTTGCGCTCTATAATCGTAGGGAATGGAACTAATCAGGTATTTCTATGCATATTTTACCGCCTATCCGCCCGGAACAAAGTATCCAGCGTTTGACGGCACTGCTTGAGCCGATTGCCGAAAAAATGAAGGTTGTGCCGCGAAAGCGCATGACCTGGACATACAAAAACCAGCCCCAGCTGTACCTGTTTCAGCAAGGTGAGCTGTCAATCCTCAGGGCTTCCGACGGGCTCTTGATTGTCTCCGTTTATGACCCGCACCTGTTTGGCATTGCCGAAATGATCCAGCCCGTACGAGGCCATTTGCTGCGTGCCGAAACCGAGTCCACGATCCTGCGCGTCGATGCAAACACCGCGATGGAGATGTTTCGTCAGCACGGGGTGTGGGAAGACGTTGCCGCGCTGCTGTCTTACCACACTGCCTATCTTTTTTATCGCGATGCGCTGGTGGTTCAGCAGCGGACCTACTCGGTGATTCGTAACCATTTGCTGGATATGAGCCAACTGCCGGAAGAGATGCGCATGCGCGTATCGATTCTTGATTATATTCAGGAACGTACGCACCTGTCGCGCAGTAGCATATTAAACGTGCTATCAGCATTGAAGAGCGGCCACTATATAACGTTTAAACGTGGCGGCTATCTTATGGAACTGCATAATTTACCGGAACGCTTTTAATAAGGCGTTCCTCCTAAAGATTAAAGGCTACCGCCTCAGACGGTAGCCTTTAATCATACCTCGGTAAGTGGTCGAAGGACCTCATTGACTTGCTGTAATCCAGCCGCGTTCTGCTCCTTCAAATAGAGGTTGTTCATCAGTCGAATTTGATCAAGTTTTGATAGAGAGATATAAACCTGATGCGCCTGACTGTGCTCGTCAAATATTTCCGCCGTTTTCACATTCAGCAGATAGTCCGTCTTCAGATTCAGCGTTGTATTATCAAGAATCGATTTATTCTGCTGATAGAGTGAACTCATTGCAGCAACGTCAGCTGATGGCGAGCCATTTTGTACGACAGGAATTTGGATCGCGTCAATTTTCGTCAGCATGGCGGGAGGTTGTGAAGTGCAGCCCGCTAGCCAGAATGTCAACACCATAAGCAGCAGTTTACGCATTAGTTTTCCTGAGATAAATGAATATGCTGCTCATTATCTTTTTTCGCTGCGATATCGCGAGTGTTGATTTATCCATTTTTAAATGATGCGAAGTCTTGACGTCCAAATTTAAATTTAAATGACTTATCTTTTTCTCTGTATCTCTGCCGGTGCTAGCTTAATGCCATTGTTATTTTCGTTAGATGTCACCTGCCGCCGATTATTTATATCAATATTTTCTTTCCTGTGCGGCGAAATGTAAAAACAGAGGTTTTATGAAACTGAATAAAATGGTTGGCTGGATGGCTATTGCCGGCGTGTGCTCAACATCCCTGATTTCTCTGCCTGTTATGGCACAGGCAATGGGAAACGATGCCACGGTACAGACCAAAACGAGCAATGACGCGCTGTACAAAACCCTGCCGTTCGCCGACCAGACCGACTTTATGAATGCGCATAAAGGTTTTATTGCTCCACTGCCACAGGAGTTGATTAAAGGCGCAGCCGGCAACGTGGTATGGAATCCTCAGCAGTACAACTTCATCAAAGAGGGAGAGAAAGCACCGGATACTGTCAACCCGAGCCTGTGGCGTCAGTCTCAGCTGATCAACATCGGCGGCCTGTTTGAAGTCACCGACGGTGTCTACCAGATCCGTAACCTCGACCTCTCCAATATGACCATCATGGAAGGCAAAGAGGGGATCACGGTCATTGACCCATTAGTTTCCGCCGAAACGGCGAAAGTCGGGATGGACCTGTACTACAAAAATCGCGGTAAGAAGCCCGTTGTTGCGATTATCTATACCCACAGCCATGTGGATCACTTCGGCGGCGTACGTGGCGTGGTGGATGAAGCCGACGTGAAATCCGGCAAGGTAAAAGTTTACGCGCCCGCAGGCTTTATGCAGGAAGCCGTGTCGGAAAACATTATGGCCGGCAATGTCATGAGTCGGCGTGCCAGCTATATGTACGGCAATCTGCTGAAGCCAGGGGCCAAAGGTCAGGTGGGCGCAGGGCTGGGAACCACCACGTCCGCAGGGACCGTGACGTTAATTGAGCCGACTGATTACATTACCCACACCGGGCAAAAAGAGGTCATCGATGGCCTGACCTATGACTTTATGATGGCGCCTGGCTCGGAAGCACCTTCAGAAATGCTGTGGTATGTGGAAGAGAAGGGGATGATCGAAGCGGCGGAAGACGTGACACATACGCTACACAATACCTATTCATTGCGTGGGGCAAAAATTCGTGATCCGCTGGCGTGGTCGAAGTATGTCAATGATGTGATTGATCGCTGGGGCGGTAAGGCGAAAATTATTATCGCTCAGCACCACTGGCCGACCTGGGGCAATGAAAACGTCGTTAAGTTGATGAAAAGTCAACGCGATATGTATCGTTATATCAACGACCAGACGTTACGTTTGGCTAACCAGGGCCTGACCCGCGATGAAATTGCCGCTAACTTCAAGCTGCCGTCGGGCCTGGCAAACTCATGGGCCAGCCGCGGCTATTATGGCTCCGTGAGTCATGACGTGAAGGCGACCTACGTGTTTTACCTCGGTTGGTTTAATGGCAACCCGGCCACCCTCGACGAGCTGGCACCGACCGATGCCGCGAAGAAATATGTCGATTATATGGGCGGTGCGGATGCCATTATGCAAAAAGCGAAAGCTGACTACGCGCAGGGGCACTATCGCTGGGTGGCGCAGGTCACCAACCACATCGTCTTCGCTGATCCGAGTAACCAGGCGGCACGTAATCTGGAGGCAGATGCGCTGGAACAGCTGGGTTATCAAGCTGAGTCAGGCCCGTGGCGTAACTTCTACCTGACCGGCGCGCAGGAACTGCGTAACGGCGTGGTGAAAGGACCTACGCCAAATACGGCCAGCCCGGATACCGTCAAGGCGATGTCGCCGGAGATGTTCTTCGACTATCTGGCGGTGCATATTAACGGCGAAAAGGCGGCCAACGCAAAAGCGGTGTTTAATGTCGATCTCGGCGGCGAGGGGGGCAAATACAAGCTGGAGCTGGAAAACGGCGTGCTGAACCATAGTGCGAACGTTCAGGCCAGCAACCCGGACGCCACCATTGTGCTCAACCGCGAAACCCTCAACAAAATTATCCTGAAGCAAGAATCGCTGCAGCAGGCGGAAGCGCAGGGAGACGTACGCGTCACCGGCAATCATGCGAAGCTGGACGAGATGCTAAGCTATATGGATAAATTCGAATTCTGGTTCAATATGGTGACGCCATAAGCGTTCAGGAGAGCCCGGACGAGGCGAGAACGCTGATGCCGGGCATTGACGATAGTCCGTTACGCGCCAGAGCTGGCGCGTACCACCAGTTCTACCGGCAGCAGAACGTTGGTTTCCATTTGCCCGGACAACAATACCGCCAGCGCTTCGCGCCCCAATCGCTGCTTATCGACCGCAATGGTGGTTAACGGGGGCTGCGACCATGCCGCAGGTTCAATATCATCGAATCCTACCAATGCAATGTCTTGTGGCACGCGTAGCCCACGTTCGGCGCACACCGCTAACACCAGCAGCGCGGTGGCATCGTTGTAGGCAAAAATCGCATCCGGCGGCTCGGCGAGATCGAAAAGCTCGTGAATGGCGCGCACCAGGGATTGCTCGGTATCAAGTTGCGGTAGCGCGATGGCCTCGTACTCCGGAGGCATCAGCAGCTGAGCCTCATACAGCGCCTGGCGATAGCCTTTTTCACGCTGACGGATACTGTAGTGTGACAGCGTGCTGGCGAGAAAAGCGATGCGCTTACGCCCCAGCGACAACAAATGACGGGTGGCAAGGTAGCCGCCCTGCATATTATCGGGGTTGATGCAGGGCAGACCCGGCGACCAGAGATCGACCAGGACCAGCGGCAGCTTTAGCTGTTCCAGCAGGGCTATTAGCTCTGGCTCAAAAAAACCGGCGCAGATTAGCGCATCAGGCTGGTGAAGCATCACCTGTTCAGCCAGCGCGTCACCGGGACCGGTTGCCAGAAAACTCAAGGCGATACCCTGTTCACGACACTCGGCCTCAATGGCCAAAAACAGCGGCGAATAGAAGGGCAGCGCGCGGTTGATATTGTGTTGCCGATGGAGCAAAAACAGAACGCGTTTTATTTTATCGCTGCGCAGGCGCGAAAAATCGTAACCTTGCTGCTCGGCAGCGGCGATGATGCGCTGCCGGGTTTCCTCGCGCAGGCCGGGTTGGCCTTTCAGTGCGCGGGATACCGCACCTGGCGATACGCCGCACGCGGCGGCAATATCGCGAATTCTGACTGCTTTAGCCATCTCTCTCTCGATGTGTGTTATCGACGCTGCGCCCCAAGCCAGGCTGCGCCACGCACGCCGCTGCTGTCACCATGACGCGCCTGTACGACAGGGGTACAGCATTGCTTACCAAAGACATACTGCGCAATGCGTTCCTGCAGGCCGGTATACAGTTGTGGAATATTCGACACCCCGCCGCCAAGCACGATGGCATCCGGATCGAGGGTATTAACGATTCCCGCTAGCGCGCGCGCCACCTGGTCCTGATAGCGATCCCATAGCGCGGCAATCACCGTATTCCCCGCATTCAGCTGAGCAATAATTTCCGGTACCTTATCATGTTTACTAAATATCTGGAAATACTGCCTTTCCAGGCCGCTGCCGGAGATAAAACTCTCGATACAGTTGGTTTGCCCACAGTAGCAAACCTCGCTGGCACCGTCTTTCTCGGGGTGATAGTGGGGAAGCGCGTTGTGCCCCCATTCGCCAGCACAGGCATTTGGCCCGGTAATCAAACGGTTGTCGACACACAGACCGCCACCGCACCCGGTGCCTAAGATAACGCCGAAGACGACGTCGTAGTCTTTACCTGCGCCGTCGATGGCTTCCGATAAGGTAAAGCAGTTAGCGTCATTGGTTACGGCAACGGGCATGGCAAGCTGCTGCTCGAGGTGCTGGACAAATGGCTGCTGATTTAGCACCAGGATGTTCGAATTTTTGATTAAACCGTCGCGGCCTGCGGCGCCCGGTATTCCCAGACCTATGGAGATATTGTGTTGTGTGGCGTCGCGCGCAGCATGAATGGCGCTGATGACAGCCTGCAAGAAATCCTCATAGCGCTGTTTTGGCGTAGCGTAGCGCTGCCGATAGATGATTTCCCCCCCATCATCTAATACCACTGCCTCTATCTTTGTCCCGCCGATATCCAGTCCTAATCTCATGGTTGCTGTCCTGTTGTTGGAAACGATGGCGGAAGTGTAGAACTTTTGTTTACTATACAGAATATGTAATGCGGAAAAATGTGAGATGGAGAGGTTGGAAAGGCGACAAATTAACAGGATGAAGTGAGAGTACGTATAGTGGACAAGCTGGGAGGGTATAAAAAAGGCCCTGAAGAGTCAGGGCCTGAAGAGTGATTAGAAGTGGTAACTTACGCCTGCCTGGACGCTGGCATCGTTATCCACATCGCCGGTACCGAAGTACACGCCGGTATTCAGAGAGAAATCTTTACCGATGGTGGTATTAATCCCTGCGCCGAAGATACCCATGGTGGCGTTATGACCGTTGGTGTTGTGATAGTCCGCCGCTTTGATATCGGTGTTATCGCTAAACTCGGTTTGATAGCGCGCATCCAGCCATGGATACAGCTCAACGTTTTTATTGAGATCCGCCAGTTTGGTGGTCACCCGCATACCAATGCCGGTGTTCCATTCCGATACCTGGCTGTCGCCAAAGGTGATGGCCTGGTCAGAGAAGCCGTCTTCCTGCGCTTTATCCCAGCCGAGGGTTGCGTAAGGCTGGATAACGGTTTCACCAGGCAGTACGACGTTAACGCCCGCCCGCGCTTGGGTGGTGTACAGATTGCCGTCGGAAGACCCGTCCAGTGCCTGGGTCATGCCGGTCGTGGCGTTGCTAACGTTGTTGGCTGAAGTGGAATAGCGCATATCGCCATAGCTGAAGCTGCCGTCAACGAACATGCCCCACAGATTGTCATGCAGCGACTGTTGCCAGCCACCGTACACGCTGTAGTAGTTACCATAGACGCTGTCGTTAAAGTTGTTGCTACCGCCGTTGGTGCTGCGGTCACGGCTGCGGGTCCAGCCCAGTGCGATACCGCCGGTCAGGCTGTCGCCATTGTTCAGATGCGTGGTCCAGTCCACACCGCCCTGTACACCCTGAGTAATATCTTTATAGTCAACGTCATCGCTGTAATCGCCGTTCTGGTAGAGGAAATCACCCCAGACCTGCGCACCATCAACGCCGTGGCCGAACAGATTCTGCAAGTGTACCTGGGTCAGGCGGTTCGCCAGATCGTCGGTGATCATGCGGCCGGCTTGTTTGGCGGCATCCAGACCGGCGATCATGCCCTGCACGTCGCTGGCGAGGTCGCCGCGAGAGCTGCTGAACATGACGTTGTACACGGTATCGTTGTTGGCTTGCAGCAGCCCGTTGGACACCGTGCTCGGCTGCGCTTGCTGCGTCAGGCTGTTGTTGTAGTTGTAAGCCCCGTTGCGGCTCTCAACCTGCTGTGCGCCGTTGCTGAAGGCGACGGAGACGGCATTCGATGGGTTGCTGGCGCTGGTGGTATAGGTAGCAATCGCCAGATTCTGCTGGTTTGCGGTGCTCATCGAGGTGTTGCTGACCACCAGATTGCTGTTCGCTGTCGCGCCAACGGTGCCTAAGTTCACCAGGCTGTCGGAAGACATATTGACCTGTACGTTACTACCGGTGGTGTTGGTTACAAACAGCGTAGAACCGGATTGGATATTCCAGGTGGTGTTATCTTCAATGGTATCAACGGTCAGGCTGTTATTACCTGCGGTGTTGACGGTTTCGAACTGAGCGATAGACCCATCAACGGAGCTCCCCGCATCCAGGGAAAGCGTATCGGCGCCCGTACCGCCGTCGACAGTGCCAGTCACATGTGAATTATTCGCTAATGTGATGGAATCATTACCCGTGCCGGTGGTGATATTGCCATTGACCGTCGCATTGTTCAGTGCGACAGCGGTGTTGCCTTCATTCGTCGCATTAATGTTGCCGGTTAATGTGCTGTCGCTCATTGATACAGTTGCGGCGCTGTGATCGGCGAGGATGATATCGCCAGTAACGTTGCTGTTTCCGCTCAGGTTTAGGCTTGCAGTGGAACTGCTGCCGGTGCCTACCATGGCAATATCACCGGTAACTTTACTATTGCTCAGCGCAACGCTTGAAGCCTGAGTGCCGGATACGCCCATGGCGATGGTGCTACCGTTCAGCAGATTATCAATGGTGGACGCATTGCTATTGCCAGAGATATTATCTTCAAAATATTTTAAAAGCGTTTTGTCTGTCGGTTCGCTGGCCGAGCCAACGACAGTACTATTCTCCAGAGTAATGGTATTATTGCCGCCATTACTCATAGCATAAATGGCTCCCGTTGAACCATTTGTACCGCCGATCGAGCTGTCGGACATCGAGATATTATTATCCCCGCCCGTGACAGCATACACAGAGCCCATTAGCGAGCTGCCATTTTTGATGCTGATATTATTGGTACCAGCGTTAGATCCGGAGTCGACAAAGAGTGCCGCGCCGTCCATGTAAGCTTTGTTACCCTGGGCTGGTTTGTAACCATATGCCGTGCTGTCGTCTTCGCCGTTTAAGGTCGAGTTATTAATTGCCAGGTTAACGTTTGTAGAATCGCCGCTGGTATTATTACCAGCTTCAATCATATCGGTGGTGGCATTATTCAGAGTGATATTTTTGGTGCCAATATAACCACCTTGAATATATGTTCCGGACATATCGGTACCATTTACCGTTAAGGACTGCGTATCTCCGGCTGTCTGATCCCACAGGTATATCGCGTTGCTATTCTGGGCGTCACTCATAATGGCAGAGCCATTATTGTTTACAAAAATCAATGAGGTACCGTTTGGTCCTGTGCTGGTTTTATCCTGAAAGCCACAGGTCGTTGTTGATGTACCGGTGCAGGGATCGGTTTGGTCAGCGAGCGCAGAACCTGAGATAGCCGAAAGAGACAGAAGAATGCACTGGGAAAGCAGTGTCAATCGAGCTGTATGACGCATTTTAAAAGTCCTTCATATTGTTTTGTGATAATGACGGACAGAGTATTATTTGAATTAACGATTTTATTAATTCGATAAATGTAATGTTATGTATTGAGTAGGTTGTTATTTTTAATGTTTATTCTTCAGGTGAATAGGACGTTAGCCCTAATCCTATATTTACTCAATGAATGTATTTGATCAATAAATGAGCGCAATCGCGTATTCTGGTCGAATTTCCTGAGGTTTAATTATAAATAAATCATGGCTTGCGTCTAATTGACGTTAATTGATAAATGCATTACGTTTCGTTTTTAGATGTATTGTACGGAATTGAAATATTTTCTTACCGCCATAAAAAAAGCTAGCATTGAATAAATGCTAGCTTGATATCAGAAAAAGATATTAATCAAGGCAGAGCGATAGATTATCGCTGCGCACACCCGGCGCACTGCTTGTTCTGAATCTGCTGGAAGAAATCATTCCCTTTATCATCCACCAGAATAAACGCCGGGAAGTTCTCTACCTCAATTTTCCAGATGGCCTCCATACCCAGTTCCGGGTAGGCCACGCATTCCAGGCTCTTGATGCTGGTTTGCGCTAACACGGCGGCCGGGCCGCCGATGCTGCCAAGGTAGAAACCCCCGTGCTTATGACAGGCGTCAGTTACCTGCTGGCTACGGTTACCTTTCGCCAGCATCACCATGCTGGCACCGTGAGACTGCAGCAGGTCAACATAGGAGTCCATACGGCCTGCGGTGGTTGGGCCTAAGGAACCGGATGCATAACCTTCTGGCGTTTTTGCCGGGCCGGCGTAGTAAACAGGATGGTCTTTGACGTATTGCGGCAGCGGTTCACCGTTATCCAGAAGCTCTTTGAGTTTCGCGTGCGCAATGTCACGGGCCACGATAATGGTGCCGTTCAGCGACAGACGGGTAGAGACCGGGTGAGCGGACAACTGGGCCAGAATATCGCTCATCGGCTGGTTGAGGTTGATGCTGACCGCATCGCCTTCACCCTGCTGACGCAGCGCCTCGGGAATATACTGCGCGGGATTGTGCTCCAGTTTTTCAATCCAGATACCGTCACGGTTGATTTTAGCCTTAATGTTACGGTCGGCAGAGCAGGAGACACCCATCCCAATCGGACATGATGCGCCGTGACGCGGTAGGCGGATTACGCGGATATCATGGGCGAAATATTTACCGCCAAATTGCGCGCCAAGACCGAGGTTACGCGCTTCTTCCATAAGCTCCTGTTCCAGCTTCACGTCGCGGAACGCCTGGCCGTGTTCGTTACCTTCGGTCGGCAGACCGTCGTAGTAGCGAGTGGAGGCCAGCTTGACGGTTTTCAGCGTTGATTCTGCCGACGTCCCGCCGATAACAAATGCAATGTGATACGGCGGGCAGGCTGCTGTCCCCAGCGTACGCATCTTCTCAACCAGGTAATTTTTCAGCTTCGCCGGGGTGATCAGCGCCTTGGTTTCCTGATACAGATACGTTTTGTTCGCGGAACCGCCGCCTTTGGCGATACACAGGAATTTATATTCGTCGCCATCCACGCTGTAGAGGTCAATCTGTGCCGGCAGGTTAGTGCCGGTATTCACTTCTTTATACATGTCCAGCGCGGCATTCTGCGAATAGCGCAGGTTGTCGGAGATATAGGTGTTATACACGCCCTGAGACAGCGCGGCTTCATCGCCACCCCCGGTCCATACGCGCTGGCCCTTTTTCCCCATGATGATCGCGGTGCCGGTGTCCTGGCAGGTCGGCAGCACGCCTTTCGCGGCGATGTCGGAGTTACGCAGGAACTGCAACGCCACGTATTTATCGTTTTCACTGGCTTCCGGGTCGCTGAGAATGGCAGCAACCTGCTGCTGATGAGAAGGGCGCAGCATAAAAGCCGCATCGTGGAACGCCTGCTGGGCCAACAGCGTTAACGCTTCTGGCTCAACCTTGAGAACATCCTGACCGTCAAACTGGGCAACGGAGACGTGTTCACGGCTCAGCAGATAGTATTCGGTATCGTCATGAGACAGTGGGAAGGGGTCCTGGTAGACAAACGGTTTGTTCGACATAGCTCTTCACTCCATAAAAATAAAACCGCCGGAGGTTGCCCGCCGACGGTTATGAATCAGAACATCATAGACATCCACGGGTAGCCGATGACCAGCAGGGCGACCAGGAAGATGCCGCCAAAGATGGTGCCAAGGCGCCAGTAGTCTTTGGTTGGCAGATAGCCGCTGCCGTAGTAAATCGGGCTTGGGCCGGTGCCGTATGGGGTGATGATCCCCATGATCCCCAGCGAGGTCACCATCAGCAGCACGAACACTTCCATATTCATACCCGGAATGGTCGAGGCAATGGTGAGCATTGCTGGCAGTAGCGCAGTGGTGTGCGCGGTGGTGCTGGCAAACAGGTAGTGCAGCAGATAGAACGCCAGCAGCAGTACGATGGTCGCTACGCCCGGCGAGATACCGCTCATCAGCATACCGCCTTCTTTACCCAGCCAGCCGATAAAACCGGTGGAAGAGAGGCCGTCGGCCAGCGCCACAAGGGTGGCGAACCACACGAAGGTGTTCCATGCGGCTTTGTTGCCGGTAATGTCGTTCCACTCCAGCACGCCGGTCCACAGCATCAGGCCGATGATCAGCAGGGCAGCCATTGCCGGTTCAATCCACGCCGCGGCGAAGATCCACATCATCAGCGCGCAGCAGACAAACACCAGCAACAGAATTTCATTGCGAGACAGTTTACCCAGTTTCTCCAGCTCACGAGCGGCCCACAGCGGCACCTCATCGTTCACCTTCACTTCCGGTGGGTAGAACCAGTAGGCCAGCAGCGGCATGGTGAGGATAAGCAGCACGCCGAGCGGCAGGAAGGCGATAAACCAGGTACCCCAGGAAATGTTGATACCGACAATGCTTTTCACCAGCGCCAGCGCCAACAGGTTAGGGGCGAGGGCTGAGAGGAACATCGAGCTGGTTATACAAGCGGCGGTGATAGCCACCCACATCAGGTATGAGCCGATTTTGCGAGCGCTCGGATCGTTCGGTTTGGAGCCATACAGCGGCGGCAGGTTGGCAATAATCGGGTAGATGGTCCCGCCGCTGCGCGCGGTGTTAGAGGGAGTAAACGGCGCCAGAAGCAGGTCCGCCAGCGTGATGGCATAGCCAAGCGTCAGGCTGCGGCGGCCCAGATATTTCACCAGAATCAGCGCCAGTCGGCGGCCAAAGCGGGTCTTATCGTAGCCGGCGGCAAACATAAAGGCGCCAAAGATCAGCCACACGGTAGAGTTACCAAAACCGCTGACCGCCCATTTAAAGGACGCACCCGCCAGATGGAATTTATCGGCAGCCATCTGTTCCGGGCTAAACAGCACCCATTGGCTGCACAGCGCGATGGCGACGACGCCAGTCAGGCCAATCACGGCGCCCGGCAGCGGTTCGAAGATAAGACCAACGATCACGCCGACGAAGATAGCAAAGTAGTGCCAGGCATAAGGAGGAAGCCCGTCAGGAACCGGGACGAAAAGTAACAGCACGGCCACGATAATGGGCAGGGCCATCATCACAAGACGGTTTTTCTTGCCGTCTTTCGGTTTACTCACCGGCGTCGGCGAGTGCGATGTCGCAGATTTCTCGTTCATATTACGCTTCTATAAGTAGTTAATAATTCGATTCGCAAAAACTGCCGGCTGCTTTTTTTAGTTTTTTTACTTTATTTATGTTTCAAAAGTACTGCGGGCAATTTCGAGTATAGGTAATTAACGCTATTTTATTTAGCGCCAATCTGAAAAATTCTTATATTCATATAATGCGCTTTTAAAGGCTATTGCAATTGATCGCGATCAAAAAAAGACAATCATGGTGTTATTTTTATGCTGCGATGAATAACCCTATTAGATTATAGGTTATTAGCGACTCATGAAGACGGTGAAAATTATATATTGAGTGTTTTTAATGCCTTAGTTAATTATCATG
>NZ_CBDKZX010000093.1:0-13859 GCF_965301105.1 Kluyvera sp. | reverse complement strand
GGGGGGCGCCGGACGATCCGAAATCCTTCGCGGCGATGCGTTATACCGAATCCCGCCTGTCCAAATACTCCGAGCTGCTGTTAAGCGAGCTGGGGCAGGGGACGGCTGACTGGGTGCCAAACTTCGACGGCACGATGCAGGAGCCGAAAATGCTGCCTGCGCGCGTGCCGAACATCCTGCTGAACGGCACCACAGGTATTGCCGTGGGCATGGCGACGGATATTCCGCCGCACAACCTGCGCGAAGTGGCGAAAGCGGCGATTACGCTGATTGAAAAACCACAGACCACCCTCGACGAAGTGCTGGATATTGTCCAGGGGCCGGACTACCCGACCGAAGCGGAAATCATCACCTCCCGTGCGGAAATCCGCAAAATTTACCAGAACGGTCGCGGCTCCGTGCGCATGCGCGCGGTGTGGACCAAAGAAGACGGCGCGGTGGTGATTACCGCGCTGCCGCATCAGGTTTCCGGCGCCAAGGTGCTGGAACAGATTGCTGCCCAGATGCGCAACAAAAAGCTGCCGATGGTCGACGACCTGCGCGATGAATCTGACCACGAAAATCCGACCCGCCTGGTGATTGTGCCGCGTTCCAACCGCGTGGATATGGAGCCGGTGATGCATCACCTGTTCGCGACCACCGATCTGGAAAAAAGCTACCGCATCAACCTGAATATGATCGGCCTCGACGGCCGTCCGGCGGTGAAAAATCTGCTGGAGATCCTCACCGAGTGGCTGGCGTTCCGCCGCGACACGGTGCGCCGTCGTCTGAACTATCGTCTGGAGAAAGTGCTTAAGCGCCTGCATATCCTCGAAGGTTTGCTGGTGGCGTTTCTCAACATCGATGAAGTGATTGAGATCATCCGTAACGAGGATGAGCCGAAACCTGCGCTGATGTCGCGCTTTGGCATCAGCGAAACCCAGGCGGAAGCGATCCTTGAGCTGAAACTGCGCCATCTCGCCAAACTTGAAGAGATGAAGATTCGCGGCGAGCAGGATGATTTAGCGAAAGAACGCGATCAGCTGCAGGCGATTCTTGCCTCTGAGCGCAAGATGAGCAACCTGCTGAAGAAAGAACTGCAGGCCGATGCGGATGCTTTCGGTGACGACCGCCGTTCGCCGCTGCACGAGCGTGAAGAAGCGAAAGCGATGAGCGAGCACGACATGCTGCCGTCTGAGCCGGTGACCATTGTGCTGTCGCAGATGGGCTGGGTGCGTAGCGCCAAAGGCCACGACATCGATGCGCAGGGGCTGAGCTATAAATCGGGCGACAGCTGGAAAGCGTCGGTGAAAGGCAAGAGCAACCAGCCGGTGGTGTTTGTCGATACCACCGGTCGCAGCTACGCCATCGACCCCATTACGCTGCCGTCCGCGCGCGGGCAGGGCGAACCGCTGACCGGTAAACTGACGCTGCCGCCAGGCGCGACCGTCGAGCATATGCTGATGGAAGGCGATGAAACCAAGCTGCTGATGGCCTCTGATGCGGGTTATGGTTTCCTGTGTACCTTTAACGATCTGGTGGCGCGGAACCGTGCCGGTAAGGCGCTGATCTCTCTGCCGGAAAATGCGCATGTGATGCCGCCGCTGGTTGTTGAGGACGAGTCGGATATGCTGCTGGCGATCACCGCCGCGGGCCGTATGCTCATGTTCCCATTGAGCGACCTGCCGCAGCTGTCGAAAGGTAAGGGCAACAAGATTATCAATATCCCGTCGGCGGAAGCGGCCAACGGCACCGATAGCCTTGCGCACCTGTATATCCTGCCGCCGCAGAGCACGCTGACCTTCCACGTGGGCAAACGTAAGATCAAACTGCGTCCGGAAGAGCTGCAAAAAGTGACCGGCGAACGTGGTCGCCGTGGGACGCTGATGCGCGGCCTGCAAAAAATCGACCGCGTGGAAATTGATTCGCCACAGCGCGCGCAGGTTGACGATAGCGAAGAGTAAGTTTCTCCCCGCCGATGGGCGGGGAAAATTTGCTGTAAAACCGTTGTTAATTCAGCCGTTGCGATTAACAATACCCTTTTGCAGGGGTCTGCAAGTAACAAAGCCCTGTCCGGTATACGTGCCCGTAATGCCTGGCTGGAAATGTGCGCCTGACGTACATGCCAGCCGTGCACCGACGGTATAATTCTAAGCGGTTCAGGGTTCAGAGGACGCTATGCTATTTATTTTACGTGTCATTATTGTTGTCATTTACTGCATCCTGGTATGCATTTTTGGCTGCATCTATTGTCTGTTCAGCCCGCGTAACCCAAAACACGTCGCCACCTTCGGCCATATGTTTGGCCGCCTGGCGCCCGTTTTTGGTCTCAAGGTTGAAACCCGCCTGCCTGCCGGCGCGGAAAACTTCGGCAACGCCATCTATATTGCTAACCATCAGAATAACTATGACATGGTTACCGCAGCGAACATCGTGCTGCCGCCCACCGTCACGGTAGGGAAAAAGAGCCTGGTGTGGATCCCGTTCTTCGGCCAGCTGTACTGGCTGACGGGTAACCTGCTGATCGACCGCAACAACCGTGCGAAAGCGCACGGTACTATTGCCGAAGTGGTTAATACGTTCCAGAAACGCAAAATCTCCTTCTGGATGTTTCCGGAAGGGACCCGCAGCCGCGGTCGCGGCCTGCTGCCGTTCAAAACCGGCGCGTTCCACGCCGCTATCGCTTCAGGCGTGCCGATCATTCCGGTGTGCGTATCGAATACCTCCAACAAAATCAAACTCAACCGTTGGAACAACGGCCAGGTGATTGTGGAAATGCTGGATCCTATCGACACCAGCGCGTGGGGCAAAGATCAGGTGCGCGATCTGGCTAAGCACTGCCGCGAAGTGATGAAGGCTAAAATCGATGAGCTGGACCAGGAAGTGGCCCAGCGCGAAGCCGCCGCGAAAAAGTAATGCCCTGTTGACGGCGTGAGCAAACGCCCGCGCCGTAGATTGTTTTGCTGTCGGGAAAGTGATTTCCCACTTTTGATTTGTCAGTTTTGATGGAGCTTATATGTCACTCAGTCGGCGTCAGTTTATTCAGGCTTCGGGCGTTGCGCTTTGTGCAGGCGCGGTGCCGCTGAGGGCGCAGGCCGCGGGAAAACAACCCGTGCTGCCGGTGCCTCCGCTGCTGGAGTCGCGTCGCGGACAGCCGCTGTTCTTAACGCTACAGCGCGCGCACTGGTCGTTCACTCAGGGCACCCGGGCGCCGGTGTGGGGCGTCAACGGTCGCTATCTGGGGCCGACGATCCGTGTCTGGAGCGGCGATGACGTTAAGCTTATCTACAGTAACCGACTCACCGAAAACGTCGCGATGACCGTACGCGGTCTGCAGGTGCCGGGGCCGCTGATCGGCGGCGCGGCGCGAATGATGACGCCGAATGCCGACTGGGCGCCGGTGTTGCCAATTCGTCAGAGTGCCGCCACGCTGTGGTATCAGGCCAATACGCCGAATCACATGGCTCAGCAGGTCTATAACGGCCTCGCGGGGATGTGGCTGATCGAAGATGAAGTTAGTAAGTCCTTACCTTTCCCCAACCATTACGGTGTGGACGACTTCCCGATCATTATTCAGGACAAGCGTCTGGATAATTTTGGTACGCCAGTCTACGAAGAGCCGGGCAGCGGTGGTTTCGTCGGCGACACGCTGCTGGTGAACGGCGTGCAGGGGCCCTATGTGGAGGTTTCCCGCGGCTGGGTACGCCTGCGCCTGCTCAATGCCTCTAACTCGCGCCGCTATATGCTGCGCATGAGCGATGGCCGCGCGCTGCACGTCATCTCCAGCGATCAGGGTTTCTTACCCGCGCCGGTCTCCACCACTCAGCTGTCGCTGGCCCCGGGTGAACGCCGGGAAGTGTTGGTGGACATGACCAACGGTGATGAAGTGTCTATCACCTGCGGTGAATCCGCCAGTATCATGGATCGTATCCGCGGCTTCTTCGAGCCATCGAGCATTCTGGTTTCTACGCTGGTACTGACCCTTCGTCCGACGGGGCTGCTGCCGTTAGTGACCGATAACTTACCGATGCGCATCCTGCCGACGGAAATCCTCAGTGGTACGCCGATTCGCAGCCGCGATATCCAGTTGAGCGACGATCCTGGCATCAACGGTCAGCTGTGGGACCCGCAGCGAATCGATATTACCGCCCAGCAGGGGACGTGGGAGCGCTGGACGGTTCGCGCCGACGCGCCGCAGTCGTTCCATATTGAAGGGGTGATGTTCCAGATCCGCAACGTTAACGGCGCGATGGCGTTGCCGGAGGACCGCGGCTGGAAAGACACCGTCTGGGTTGATGGTCAGGTCGAGCTGCTGGTCTATTATGGCCAGCCGTCGTGGCCCCACTTCCCGTTCCAGTACGCCAGCCAAACGCTGGAACTGGCAGACCGCGGTTCTATTGGACAGATTCTGGTGAACCCGGCGCCGTAAGTTCCCCCTCCGTAGCCCGGCCGAGCGCAGCGACGCCGGGACTTACAAGAACCTAAAAATTCCCGCTTCATTCATAGGACAATCGGGCTTATAATCCCCGACCTTTGATTATTTTTTTGCCAATTTTTTGGAAGCATTATGAGCGCTATCTCCCTGATCCAACCGGATCGCGACCTTTTCTCCTGGCCGCAGTACTGGGCCGCCTGCTTTGGGCCGGCTCCGTTTTTGCCGATGTCACGTGAAGAGATGGATCAACTTGGCTGGGATAGCTGCGACATCATTCTGGTAACCGGCGACGCCTATGTCGACCATCCGAGCTTCGGCATGGCGATCTGTGGCCGTATGCTGGAAGCGCAGGGCTTCCGCGTGGGGATCATCGCCCAGCCTGACTGGAACAGCAAAGACGACTTTATGCGTCTGGGTAAACCGAACCTTTTCTTCGGCGTGACCGCCGGCAATATGGACTCGATGATCAACCGCTACACCGCCGACCGTAAGCTGCGCCATGACGACGCCTACACCCCGGACAACGTCGCGGGCAAGCGCCCGGACCGCGCGACGCTGGTCTATACCCAGCGCTGTAAAGAAGCGTGGAAAGATGTGCCGGTGATTCTCGGTGGCATCGAAGCCAGCCTGCGTCGTACCGCGCACTATGACTACTGGTCGGATACCGTCCGTCGTTCGGTGCTGATTGACGCCAAAGCAGACATGTTGATGTTCGGCAACGGCGAACGTCCGCTGGTGGAAGTGGCGCACCGTCTGGCGCAGGGTGAAAAGATTACTGAAATTCGCGACGTGCGTAATACGGCGATTATTGTTAAAGAGGCGCTGCCGGGCTGGTCTGGCGTCGACTCCACCCGCATCGACACCCCGGGGAAAATCGACCCGATTCCGCACCCGTATGGCGAAGACCTGCCGTGCGCCGACAACAAACCCGTCGCGCCGAAAAAGCAGGAAGCCAGGGCCATCACCGTACAGCCGCCGCGCCCGAAGCCGTGGGAAAAAACCTATGTGCTGCTGCCGTCCTTCGAGAAAGTGAAGGGCGACAAAGTGCTGTACGCTCACGCGTCGCGTATTCTGCATCATGAAACCAACCCGGGCAGCGCCCGCGCGCTGATGCAGAAGCAGGGCGATCGCTATATCTGGATCAACCCACCCGCCATTCCGCTCTCTACCGAAGAGATGGACAGCGTGTTTGCCCTGCCATACCAGCGCGTGCCGCATCCGTCATACGGCAAAGCGCGCATTCCGGCGTATGAGATGATCCGCTTCTCGATCAACATCATGCGCGGCTGCTTTGGCGGCTGTTCCTTCTGCTCGATTACCGAGCACGAAGGGCGCATTATTCAGAGTCGTTCGGAAGATTCGATCATCAATGAGATCGAAGCCATTCGCGACACTGTTCCCGGCTTTACCGGCATTATTTCGGATCTTGGCGGACCAACCGCTAACATGTACATGCTGCGCTGTAAATCGCCGCGCGCCGAGCAAACCTGCCGTCGTCTCTCCTGCGTGTATCCGGAAATCTGTCCGCATATGGATACCGACCACACGCCGACCATCAACCTGTACCGTCGCGCCCGCGAGCTGAAAGGGGTGAAGAAGATCCTGATTGCCTCCGGCGTGCGTTACGACCTGGCGGTGGAAGATCCGCGCTATATCAAAGAACTGGCGACGCACCATGTCGGCGGCTACCTGAAGATTGCGCCGGAGCACACGGAAGAAGGGCCGCTGTCGAAAATGATGAAGCCGGGGATGGGCAGCTATCACCGCTTCAAAGAGCTGTTCGACACCTACTCGAAGCAGGCCGGGAAAGAGCAGTATCTGATTCCGTACTTTATCTCCGCCCACCCGGGGACGCGCGACGAAGACATGGTGAACCTGGCGCTGTGGCTCAAGCAGCACCGCTTCCGCCTGGATCAGGTGCAGAACTTCTATCCGTCACCGCTGGCGAACTCAACCACCATGTATTACACCGGCAAGAACCCGCTGGGTAAAATTGGCTATAAGAGTGAAGACGTGGTGATTCCGAAGGGCGATAAGCAGCGCCGTCTGCACAAAGCGCTGCTGCGCTACCACGATCCGGCTAACTGGCCGCTGATTCGCACCGCGCTGGAAGCGATGGGCAAAAAGCACCTGATCGGCAGCCGTCGCGATTGTCTGGTGCCTGCGCCGACAATCGATGAAATGCGCGAAGCGCGTCGCCAGAACCGCAATACCCGTCCGGCGCTGACCAAGCACACGCCGGTGGCGCATCAACGCCAGACGCCTGCGGGTGCAAAGAAAGCGCCATCAGCGCCATCTCGTCCAGCCAAAGCCGGTGCGAAGAAGCACAGTAAAACGGCGGCTGGCCGTTAAGAACAGGTCATCCCGGCAGTGAGATGATGCCTTAAAAAAAGCCCGGCGATTGCCGGGCTTTTGCGTTTAACCGCCGAACTGGTCTGGATCCGGGCCTAACCGCTTGCCTTTATCCAGGGTTGCGATGTCGCCTAGTTCGTCTTTATCCAGGCGGAAATCCCAGACGTCGAAGTTCTCGGCGATGCGTGATGGCGTGACCGATTTCGGAATGACCACCAGACCACTGTCGAGGTGCCAGCGAATGACAATCTGCGCCGGGCTTTTGCCGTATTTGTCGGCAAGATGACGGATGACTTTCTGATCGAAAACGCCTTCGCCGCCCTGCGCCAGCGGGCTCCAGGATTCGGTCTGAATCTTGTGGGTAGCGTTCCACGCGTTCAACTGACGTTGTTGCATTAGCGGATGCAGTTCAATCTGGTTAATCACCGGTGCGACGCCGGTCTCATCAATCAGCCGTTGCAGATGTGGAACCTGGAAGTTACACACGCCGATGCTCTTCACCAGCCCCTGCTTTTGCAGGTCAATCAGCGCTTTCCAGGCCTGGATATAGTGGTCAGATGCGGGTACCGGCCAGTGGATCAGATACAGATCGAGGTAGTCCAGCTGTAAATGTTCCAGGCTCTCCTGCAGCGCGTCGGCGGCGCGCAGATGGGAGTCATTCCACAGCTTGCTGGTGATGAACAGATTCTCACGCGCCACGCCCGCGCTGTGAATGGCTTTACCCACGCCCGACTCGTTCTTGTAGGCGGCGGCAGTATCAATAGAACGGTAGCCGACCTCAATCGCTTTGTGGATTGCGGTAACCACTTCTTCATTACTGGCCTGCCATACGCCGAGGCCCAGCTGCGGCATTACATTGCCATCGTGCAGTTTAATCACGGTTGGATGTGTCATGCATTTCTCCTTTTCATCAGCTTATCGGGGCATGCCCCGATAAGATTTGTATGATTAAGTCTGGTCGAAATATGCAAAAACGAAAGCTTGTTCGTCGCCTTTCAAGCAGCAGATGCGTTGTCTGAGTCTGCTCACCCCAGTCACTTACGGGTGTAAGCTTCTGGGGTGAGCTCGACATGCTTAGAGCAAAAATTGAGGAAGGGCTTAACGGGCTGCTTCGTAAATACGGCGGCTCACTTCAAGGGTAATATCCTGATTTTCACCCAGTTTGGTCATACCGTGCTCTTCGAGTTTTTTCAGCAGCGCCGGAATGGAACTGCCGTCCAGACCGTAGTCGGACAGGCGAGTCGGCACGCCCATTTGTTCGAAGAAGCTGCGGGTTGCGGCGATAGCGGCGTCGATACGCGCATCGTCAGAACCTTCGGTAATGTTCCAGACGCGTTCAGCATATTGCAGCAGTTTGGCGCGCTTGGTTTCACGTTTTTCATTCCACAGCGCAGGCAGAACGATAGCCAGCGTTTGGGCGTGATCCAGCCCGTGCATGGCGGTCAGTTCGTGGCCCAGCATATGGGTTGCCCAGTCCTGCGGTACGCCTGCGCCAATCAGGCCATTCAGCGCCTGAGTCGCCGCCCACATAATGTTGGCGCGCACGTCGTAGTTTTCTGGATCTTTCAGCGCTTTCGGGCCTTCTTCAACCAGCGTCAGCAGAATGCCTTCGGCGAAACGGTCCTGAATTTTGCCGTCAACCGGATAGGTGACGTACTGCTCAACGGTATGCACGAAGGCATCCACCACGCCGTTCGCGACCTGACGCGGCGGCAGAGTGTAGGTGTAAACCGGGTCAAGAATGGCAAACTGCGGCTGGACGTGCGAAGACATAAAGGCACGCTTGTCGCCGGTGGTTTTACGGGAGATGACCGCGCCTTTGTTCGACTCGGAGCCGGTTGCTGGCAGGGTCAGAACGGAACCCATCGGGATAGCGCTGTTAACGTTGCTGCCGTAGGTTTCGAGGATTTCCCACGGGTCGATGCTTGCATCATAGTGCGCTGCCGCGGCGATAAATTTGGTGCCGTCCAGAACGGAACCGCCGCCGACCGCCAGCAGGAAGGTCACTTTCTGTTCGCGGGCAATTTTCACCGCGTTCATCAGCGTTTCATAGGACGGGTTTGGCTCAATACCGCCAAATTCCAGCACGTCCAGTCCCTTCAGTGCGGTCAGTACCTGGTCCAGCACGCCGGTTTTTTTCACGCTGCCGCCGCCGTAGGTGATTAGCACGCGAGCGTCAGCGGGGATCTGAGCGCGCAGATTTTCGATAGCGCCTTTACCGAACAGAATGCGGGTCGGGGTGTGAAGATCAAAATTAAACATTGCTCGTTCCCTTCTTGGTGGATGGAAAAACAAGGCGGCGAAGGTCGTCGCCGAATGACATCATTGTGGTCCTCGTTGCCGTACCTCTCAATGCACATTTCTGCGTTTGTCTTGCCCATTTCTCCATAAGGCTGGAGAATCACGTCAATCACGGCCACAATGAGAACGTGAAAAAAGGTATCTGGAGCCTTCGTTGATGAACCGTGAAGCGATCTGTGCACTGCTGACAGAAAAAATTAAGCAGCTGAAAAATAACGAACAAAACCTGCGTACCCTGCTGCCTGACATTCAGCTGATCTACGGCAGTCAGCCCAGTGGACGCACGCCGGTTATGTACCGGCCGGGCATCGTGTTTCTCTTTTCCGGCTATAAAATTGGCTATATCAACGATCGTACCTTTCGCTACGACGCCAATGAATATCTGCTGCTCACCGTACCTTTACCCTTCGAATGTGAAACTTTTGCCACCGTTGAGGCGCCGTTGGCCGGGTTACGCCTCGACGTCGATATTTTCCAGCTCCAGGAGTTGCTCATGGATATCGGTGAAGACCCGCTGTTCCGCCCGGCAATGGCGGAAAGCGGGATTAACTCGGCGACGTTGTCCGAAGAGATTCTTTGCGCAGCCGAGCGCCTGCTGGACGTGATGGAACGTCCGTTGGACGCCCGTATTCTCGGCAAGCAAATTATCCGCGAAATGCTCTACCACGTGCTCACCGGGCCGCGCGGCGGCGCGCTGATGGCGCTGGTGAGCCGCCAGACTCACTTCAGCCAGATCAGCCGCGTGCTTAAGCGGATTGAGAGCCAGTACACCGAAACGCTGAGCGTCGATCAGCTGGCCGCCGAGGCCAATATGAGCCTGTCGGCGTTTCACCATAATTTTAAGTCGGTAACCAGTACTTCGCCGCTGCAATATCTGAAAGCCTATCGGCTGCATAAAGCTCGGATGATGATGGCGCACGACGGCCTGAAGGCCAGCGCGGCGGCGATGCAGGTGGGCTACGAGAGCGCGTCGCAGTTCAGTCGAGAGTTTAAACGGTTTTTCGGCCTGACGCCGGGCGAGGATGCGGCAAGACTGCGCGGAATGTAACGGTTAGGCCTGATAAGCGTAGCACCATCAGGCTACGCTGCTGCACATTGCCGGATGCGGCGTAAACGCCTTATCCGGCCTACAGATTGTACGGCGCCGCGATCAGGCGTCGCAGTATTTTTTCTTGATAACCACGATCACCGTGCCGAGCAGCCCGGCAACCAGCAGGAAGATCGGCAGCACCATCAGGAACGTCATCACCTGATCTTCATGACGCTTCACAAACGGAATCATACTGATGGCATAGCCAAAGCCTGTGACCACGCCAACCCACAGCAGCGCGCTCAGCCAGTTAAACAACTGGAAGCGGCGGTTAGGCAGACCGGAAATTCCCGCCATCGTTGGCAGCAGTGTGCGCACGAACGCCAGGAAGCGACCCGCGAGCAGTGCCAGCAGACCGTGACGGTCAAACATGCAGGTCGCGCGCTGGTGGTATTTGTCCGGCAGTTGCGCCAGCCAACCTTTCACGACGTTAGTGTTGCCCAACCAGCGCCCCTGGATGTAACTCAACCAGCAGCCAAGGCTGGCGGCCGTCGTCAGAATGACGAGGGTAGGGACGTAGCCCATGACGCCCTTGGCAATAAGCGCTCCCGCCAATAGCAACAGGCTATCACCGGGTAAAAATGATGCGGGGAGCAGGCCGTTTTCCAGAAACAACGTGGCAAACATGACCAGATAAACGACTCCCACGACGTGCGGATTCGCCAGTGCAGCAAAATCGTGCTGCCAAAGCGCGGCGACAATATCTTGAATAACGACCATGGACATTCCTGTGGAACAGCGTTTTCGCCTATTGTACGCCCGAATTCTGAAGAACACCTTGATCCCGGACGCAACAAATGAAGCCGCATTGTTCAGTCTGGCTGACAACCGGGTACATAGGTTTACGCCTGGCGGTGATGTGAACTCGGGAACCGACTGTTCTCAACATCGGTGGCGCCTCCGCTGGACGCGCCAAAAATATTGCTAACCCACCCGGCACTGACCGTACCGGGCTCAGGCTATGTTACACGATGCGGGCGAATCCTGCCGCTAAATCCGCAATCAGATCGTCAACGTTTTCCAAACCAATGTGCAGGCGAATGAGCGTACCTTCAAAATCAATCACCCCGTCCGGACGAATGCTGGCCAGCTCTTCCGGCTGATTAGCCAGAATCAGCGATTCGAAGCCGCCCCAGGAATAGGCCATGCTGAACAGCGAGAAGTGGTCGAGGTAGTTTGCCAACTCTTCATTATTCAGGCGCTTGTTCAGTACGAAGGAGAACAGGCCGCTGCTGCCGGTGAAGTCGCGTTTCCAGAATTCATGCCCTTTGCTGCCCGGTAACGCCGGATGATTGACGCGCGCCACCTGCGGCTGTTGCGCCAGCCATTCGGCGACTTTCAGGCTGCTTTCATGGTGCTGACGCAGACGCACGCCGAGCGTGCGCAGGCCGCGGCTGGTCATATAGGCCGTGTCGGCGTCGAGCATTTGCCCCATCAAATAGGCATTCTCACGCAGTTGTGCCCAGCAGCGCTCGTTCGATACCGCTGTGCCGACCATAGCATCTGAGTGACCAATCAGATACTTGGTGCCCGCCTGAATCGAAATATCGATGCCAAAATCGAGCGCCTTAAACAGCACGCCTGCCGCCCAGGTGTTGTCGATCATGATGATGGCTTCAGGGGCGATGCTGCGAACGGCGGCGACGATCGCCGGGATGTCGTGAACTTCCATGGTGATGGAACCCGGAGATTCGAGGAACACGATTCTGGTGTTCGGCTGAATCAGGTTCGCAATCTCTGCGCCAATCATGGGGTCGAACCAACTGGTGGTGACGCCGAGCTTGCTGAGAATTTTGGTGCAAAAATCCTGGCTCGGTTCGTAGGCGGTGTTGGTCATCAGCACGTGGTCGCCCTGTTCAACGAAGGCCAGGATAGTATTCGCCACCGCCGCCGCGCCGCAGGGGAAGAGGGCGCAGCCGGCGCCGCCTTCAAGCTCACACATGGCTTCCTGTAGCGAGAAATGGGTGAGCGTGCCGCGACGGCCATAAAACAGCTCGCCGTTAGCGCGGTTATGGGTCGCATGCTTCTTGGCGGCGACCGTGTCAAAAACCAGCGACGAGGCGCGTTGAATCACGCTGTTCACCGATCCCTGGGTGTACTTTTTGCTGCGTCCGGCGTTAACCAGCGCGGTATCGAGGTGCTTGTCTGCCATGTTGGGTATACCTGTTTTTATACGTCTGGACGTCTAAACTATCACGATTGCCTCGGCGATGTAGCGTTCCTCGTGCATACAGCAGAAAATTTTGCCAAAAACCGTGCAGAAAACTTTTTTACTGCGTAAGCGCAAGGAAAGTAAGTGTGATTTGAGTCAATATGTAAATACTAATGAGAACTACTATCAATTCGGCGTTGTTTTGATATTATTGTGCTCAGATTTTGTGATTTACGTCCTGGAGATACACAGTGGGTAATAATTTGATGCAGGCGGATCTCTCCGTTTGGGGTATGTATCATCATGCCGACATCGTGGTTAAAGTGGTCATGATTGGCTTGATACTGGCATCCGTCGTCACCTGGGCAATTTTCTTCAGTAAAGGTGCTGAGCTCCTTTCTCACAAGCGCCGCCTCAAGCGCGAGCAGAAACTGTTAGCGGATGTGCGTTCCCTCAATCAGGCGCACGAAACGGCCGCCGCGTTTGACGTGCAGAGCCTGAGCAGCCAGTTAATCAACGAAGCGCAGAACGAGCTGGAGCTCTCTGCGGGTTCGGAAGATAACGAAGGGATTAAAGAACGTACCGGTTTTCGCCTGGAGCGTCGCGTGGCGGCGGTAGGCCGTCATATGGGACGCGGTAACGGTTTCCTGGCGACTATCGGCGCTATCTCTCCGTTCGTCGGCCTGTTCGGTACCGTGTGGGGCATCATGAACAGCTTTATCGGTATCGCCCAGACGCAAACCACGAATCTGGCCGTTGTGGCGCCAGGTATCGCAGAAGCGCTGCTGGCAACGGCTATTGGCCTGTTCGCCGCGATTCCGGCGGTGGTTATCTATAACGTCTTCGCGCGCCTCATCGGTGGCTTCAAAGCTAACCTGAGCGATGTGGCTGCGCAGGTTCTGCTGCTGCAGAGTCGCGATCTGGATCTGAGCGCCAGCGGCGTGCATCCGGTTCGTACCGCCCAGAAATTACGAGTAGGTTAATGCCCTATGGCAATGCGTCTTAATGAAAATCTGGACGATACCGGCGAAATGCATGAAATCAACGTGACGCCGTTTATCGACGTCATGTTGGTTCTGTTGATTATCTTCATGGTCGCCGCGCCGTTGGCGACGGTTGATGTCAAAGTCAATCTGCCGGCCTCCTCCAGCCAGCCGCAGCCGCGCCCGGAAAAACCGGTCTACCTGTCGGTGAAAGCGGATAAATCGATGTTCCTCGGTAACGACCCCATTACCGATGACAGCATGGTGCCGGCGCTGGATGCGCTGACGGAAGGCAAGAAAGACACCACGATCTTCTTCCGCGCCGATAAAACGGTGGACTATGAAACGATGATGAAGGTGATGGATACACTGCATCAGGCCGGCTATCTGAAGATTGGTCTGGTTGGCGAAGAGACCGTCGCGAAAAAATAATCTCATCCCGGATGGCGCATTCAGCGCCATCCGTTATTCTTCTCTTAGTAATATTTATCTTAAGTCTAATTTCAGCGAGTCATATCAGAAATTATTTAAATAATATTTAGCTGTGATTAATGGTTGATATATATT
>NZ_CBDKZX010000092.1:0-13981 GCF_965301105.1 Kluyvera sp. | reverse complement strand
AGCAGATCAAACTGGGATTCAGGGTGGTCGGACAGTAGCTCAACCAGCGGATCGCTGAAGCTCTGCCATAGGCTGCTCTGAACAAAAGTCCCGCCGCCCTGGCGACGAAGCAGGAGCCCTTTGGCTTCAAGGCGTTGAATCGCCTCACGCAGCGAAGGGCGAGAAACGTCGAACTGTTTAGCCAGTTCGCGTTCAGGTGGAAGTTTTTCGCCGGGGCGTAACGTCCCCTCAAGAATCAAAAACTCCAACTGCTGCTCAATCACATCGGATAATTTTGGTTGGCGGATTTTGCTGTAGGCCATTGTTCCCTGTCTCTGCCATTAGCCCGGAGTCAATTGGTCTTACCAATTTCAAGTTCGTAGCGCTAAAGTAACAAAGTATTCACCTTATGTCCATACAGGTTTTGATTGAAATCAGTAAACCCGGCACTTTTTAACAACATTACAGAAATGATGTTTCAGAAATGTAACTTTGCACAAAAAATGACTTTACCTATAAAGAAGTACAATTAACTAAAACCAAACAATATTAAGCAAACTGAACCGTTTCAATTCCGCCATAAATGAATTTTTATTCAATTTTATGATTATTAATTCAATATCATCGCGATAGCGCCATTTCAGCGCGGCGTGACCGTTGTTGTCTTTTTATCCAATCTGTCATCACCCCTTCATAAAGCAGGTGCATTCCTTCGCGCTTACCACTATTCTGCTCATGACGAAAGAGCCTTACCTCTTTTTAAGAAAAGCTTTTCGTAAACATAACAATACAGAAAACGGAATTTCTTAAGTACATACGCACAACAGCGTCACAATAATAACCACACACGAGGTTTCACAATGGAAGGTCAACAGCAAGGCGCGCAGCTTAAGCGCGGCCTGAAGAACCGCCATATCCAGCTGATTGCTCTGGGCGGCGCTATCGGCACCGGCCTGTTTCTTGGCAGCGCCTCCGTCATTCAATCCGCCGGTCCCGGTATTATTCTCGGCTACGCAATCGCCGGTTTTATTGCCTTTATGATCATGCGCCAGCTCGGTGAAATGGTGGTTGAAGAGCCTGTAGCCGGCTCATTCAGCCACTTTGCCTACAAGTACTGGGGTAACTTCGCGGGCTTTGCTTCTGGCTGGAACTACTGGGTGCTGTACGTCCTGGTTGCCATGGCGGAACTCACCGCAGTGGGTAAATACATCCAGTTCTGGTATCCCGAGATCCCTACCTGGGCTTCCGCGGCAGCCTTCTTTGTGATTATCAACGCCATCAACCTGACCAACGTTAAAGTGTTCGGTGAGATGGAGTTCTGGTTTGCCATCATCAAAGTTATCGCGGTTATCGCGATGATCCTGTTCGGCGCATGGCTGCTGTTCAGCGGCAGCGCAGGCCCGCAGGCCACCGTGCGCAACCTGTGGGAACAAGGCGGCTTCCTGCCGCATGGCTGGACGGGGCTGGTGATGATGATGGCGATCATCATGTTCTCCTTCGGCGGCCTGGAGCTGGTTGGGATTACCGCGGCGGAAGCGGATAACCCGGAGCAGAGCATTCCAAAAGCCACCAACCAGGTTATCTACCGTATCCTGATTTTCTATGTGGGCTCGCTGGCGGTACTGCTCTCGCTGATGCCGTGGACCCGCGTCACCGCGGATGTCAGCCCGTTCGTGCTTATCTTCCATGAACTGGGCGACTCGTTCGTAGCGAATGCCCTGAATATCGTGGTCCTGACCGCCGCGCTCTCCGTGTACAACAGCTGCGTCTACTGCAACAGCCGTATGCTTTTCGGCTTGGCGCAGCAGGGCAATGCCCCGAAAGCGCTGCTGAACGTCGACAAACGCGGCGTGCCTGTGAGCTCTATTTTGGTTTCCGCCGTTGTGACTGCGCTGTGCGTGCTGATCAACTACCTGGCCCCAGAGTCCGCATTCGGACTGCTGATGGCGCTGGTGGTTTCTGCACTGGTCATTAACTGGGCGATGATTAGCCTGGCGCACATCAAGTTCCGCAAAGCCAAACAGCAACAGGGTGTCACCACACGCTTCCCGGCGCTGTTCTACCCGCTGGGGAACTGGATCTGCCTGGTCTTCATGGCTGCCGTGCTGGTGATTATGGTGATGACTCCGGGCATGGCCATCTCCGTATGGCTGATTCCGGTATGGATCGCCATTCTGGGCATCGGATTTATGTTTAAGCAGAAGAGCGCCAAAACCGTAAAAGCGCACTAATCTGACAGGCCCTCTCCTCCCGGAGGGGGCTTTTTCCCTGATGTTACCTGCCTCACAGTTTCATTTTCGCAGCAGCTTTATCCATATCAACAACGTTATCCTGCTACGCATTTCACCCTTTAACTGGCAATAATCTTCTCCATATTCCCCAAGAGAGATCTGGCGATGGACGCAAGTAAACTGTCAGTAAAAGAGAAGATTGGTTATGGCATGGGCGATGCAGGATGCAACATCATCTTCGGCGCTATCATGCTGTTCGTTAACTATTTTTACACCGATATTTTTGGACTGGCGCCAGCATTGGTGGGCGTACTGCTGCTCTCAATCCGCGTTATCGACGCTGTTACCGACCCGATTATGGGCGCGCTGGCCGACCGTACCCGCAGTAAGTATGGCCGCTTTCGTCCATGGCTGCTGTGGATAGCCTTCCCCTATGCGCTGTTCAGCGTGCTGATGTTCACCACGCCAGACTGGAGCTATAGCAGCAAAGTTATCTATGCGTTTGTCACCTATTTCCTGTTATCGATCACCTATACCGCCATCAACATTCCTTACTGCTCGCTGGGTAGCGTGATTACCAACGACCCGAAAGAGCGCGTCGCCTGCCAGTCCTATCGCTTTGTACTGGTTGGCATCGCCACCCTGCTGCTGTCGCTGACCCTGCTGCCGATGGCCGACTGGTTTGGCGGCGAAGACAAAGCCAAAGGCTATCAGATGGCGATGACCGTGCTGGCCTTTATCGGCATGTGTATGTTCCTGTTCTGCTTTGCCACCGTACGTGAACGCGTACGCCCGGCGGTACAGACCAACGATGAACTGAAGCAGGATTTAAAAGACGTCTGGAAAAACGATCAGTGGGTACGCATTCTGCTGCTGACGTTGTGCAACGTCTGCCCGGGTTTTATCCGCATGGCCGCCACCATGTACTACGTCACCTGGGTGATGGGCGAAAGCACGCACTTCGCCACTATTTTTATCAGTCTGGGCGTGGTCGGCATGATGATCGGCAGTATGCTGGCCAAAGTGTTGACCGATCGCTGGTGTAAACTGCAGGTCTTCTTCTGGACGAACATTGTACTGGCCGTCTTCTCTATCGCCTTCTATTTCTTCGACCCGCACGCCACCGTGCTGATCGTGGTGCTCTACTTCCTGCTGAACGTGCTGCACCAGATCCCGTCTCCGCTGCACTGGTCGCTGATGGCCGACGTTGATGATTATGGCGAATGGAAAACCGGCAAACGTATCACCGGCATCAGCTTCTCCGGCAACCTGTTCTTCCTGAAGGTGGGGCTTGCGGTTGCCGGTGCCATGGTTGGCTTCCTGCTCTCCTGGTATGGCTACGACGCGGGTGCCAAGGCGCAAAGCGACACCACCCTCAACGGTATTATGCTGCTGTTCACCGTGATTCCTGGCGTGGGCTATCTGATTACCGCTGGCGTGGTCCGTCTGCTGAAAGTTGACCGCAACCTGATGAAACAGATTCAGGAAGATCTCGAAAAACGCCGCAATAACTACCGCGAGCTGAATGAATACCAGCAAGAATTGAAAACGACTGAACACGTAAGGAAAGCCTGATGAAGAACTGGCCTAACCCCTTTATTGAGCAACGCGCCGATCCGTTTATTCTGCGCCATAAGGATACGTACTACTTTATCGCCTCTGTGCCGGAATATGACCGGCTGGAGATCCGCCGCGCCACAGACCTCGATGGCCTGCGCACCGCTGAGCCGGTAGTGGTCTGGCACAAGCCAGACAACGGCCCGATGAGCAACCTTATCTGGGCGCCGGAGCTGCACCACATTGACGGCAAGTGGTATATCTACTTCGCCGCCGCCCACACTCAGGCGTTCGACAGTCTGGGGATGTTCCAGCACCGCATGTTTGCGCTGGAGTGCAGCGACGCCGATCCGCTCAGCGGGAAATGGGTTGAGAAAGGTCAGGTAAAAACGCCGTTCGACACCTTCTGTCTCGACGCCACCACCTTCGAACATCAGGGTAAACGGTGGTATCTGTGGGCGCAAAAGTCTCCGGAGATTGCCGGCAACTCCAACCTGTATCTGGCTGAGCTGGAAAACCCGTGGACCCTGAAAGGTAAGCCCGTCATGCTCAGCAAACCCGAGTTCGACTGGGAATGTCGCGGTTTTCTGGTGAACGAAGGGCCTGCCGTCGTCACTCACGGCAACCGCCTGTTTATCAGCTACTCCGCCAGCGCCACCGACGAAAACTACTGCATGGGCCTGCTGTGGATTGATAAAGATGCCGACATGACCAACGTGGAAAACTGGCATAAGTCACCGGAGCCGGTATTCACCACCAGCTACGAAAATCGTCAGTATGGGCCTGGACACAACAGCTTTACGCAGACGCCTGAAGGTGATGATGTGCTGGTGTATCACGCGAGGAACTACACGGAAATTGAAGGCGACCCGCTGTACGACCCAAATCGCCACACCCGCCTGAAAACAGTCCGCTGGACGGAAGACGGAATGCCAGACTTCGGCATCCCGCCGGCAGATACGCTATAAACGTATTGCCCGGTAACGCGACGTTTACCGGGCAATAACTACACTAACGTTCCATAAATCGTCAGCAGCGCCATTACCACCACTACCGCATACGACGTCTTCTTCGCCATCGACACCGCGGCTTTTGGCGTTTCCACCTTATCCACGTGCGGTTCGCGGGCAAGGGAATACTGCGCCAGCGTTGTCAACACCTGATACTGCGAAGAATGCCGGTCGCCCAACGAAGCAAACCACGCCGGAAGCGCCTTCTCACCGTGGCCAATCAGCGCATATACCACGCCAACCAAACGAACAGGAACCCAATCCACCACATGCAGGATTGCGTCTATCCCTGACAGCAAGCGATGATGCGGCGTCTGATAACGCGCGAGGAAAGACTGCCACGAACGCAAAAACGCATAGCCTATCAACGCCATCGGCCCCCACGAGCCCCCCACCACGAACCAGAACAGCGGGGCCAGGTAGAAACGGTAGTTGATCCACAGCAGCGCATTCTGCAATTCGCGCAGGAACTCGCGCTCATCGCAACCCGGCGGAACGCCATGAATCATTGTCAGCTCGCTGGCCATCGCCTCACGGGCGTGGGCATCATTGCGCGATGCCGCCTTCAGATAGGCGTGATAATGCAGACGAACGCGGCCCGCGCCGATACACAACAGCCCCAGCAGAATCCAGAAAATAAGCTGTGGCACGTTAAACAGCAGCCCATCGAGCACACGCTGAATAATTCCGACCACGGCCATTGCCGCGATGGTCATCAGCAACGTGGCGCCCAGAGAATAGTGCTTCACCCGGCGAAACAGCACTTCCAGACGATGGTCGAGCTGCCAGTGTTCACCGAGTTTAAACAGACGCTCGGCAAGCAGAACCAGAAGTGTGGTAAACAACGTCATGTCATCTCCTTATCTGACGAGGGGGTGACCAGCGCGCGAAAACGCGCCCAGTCAAACGCCGGGCCGGGATCGGTTTTGCGCACAGGCGCGATATCACTGTGGCCAGTCATGTTATCGGCAATGAGGGGATATTCGGCAATGAGCAACTGGGTTAAGGCCGCCAGTTGCGCATACTGCGCATCGGTGTAGGCCAGCGTATCGGTACCTTCGAGCTCAATACCGATAGAGAAATCATTACATCGCTCGCGCCCGTGATAGCTGGAAACGCCGGCATGCCAGGCGCGTTTATCAAAGGGAACGTACTGCACAATCTCACCATCACGACGGATCAAGCAGTGGGCTGACACCCGCAGATGACAAATTTCCGCAAAAAATGGATCGGCGTTGGGGTCGAGCGTGCCAGTAAACAGGGCATCTATCCACGGGCCGCCAAATTGACCGGGCGGCAGGCTAATATTATGCACAACCAGCAGCGAGGGGGCCTCATCCTGTGGGCGAGTATCGTGATGAGGGGACGGCACCTGCCGAACGCCCACCAGCCAGCCCTTATCTAACTGCATTCAGGATCTCCTAAAATATGGTGATACTTGCTGGTTCAGAGTAGCATGTTTCAATCTTTTGCATCGTTACCAATTTGGAGCTTTATTATGCCGCCTCGCCGCTATAACCCAGACCATCGACGTGACGCGCTACTTGAACGTATTAATCTCGATATCCCTAACGCTGTCGCCCAGGCGCTGCGCGAAGATCTGGGCGGAGAAGTGAACGCACAGAACGATATTACCGCACAACTCTTACCGGAAAAAACACAGTCTCATGCCATCGTGATTACGCGTGAAGACGGCGTATTTTGCGGTAAACGCTGGGTTGAAGAGGTCTTTATTCAACTGGCGGGCGATGACGTCACCCTGACCTGGCACGTTGAAGATGGCGATACCGTCATCGCTAATCAACCGCTGTTTGAGATTAACGGCCCGTCCCGCGTTCTGCTCACCGGCGAGCGCACGGCGTTGAACTTCGTGCAAACGCTTTCCGGTGTCGCCAGCGAAGTACGTAAATACGTCAACCTGCTGGAAGGCACGCATACCCAACTGTTGGATACCCGCAAAACGCTGCCAGGCCTGCGCACCGCGCTAAAATACGCCGTGCTGTGCGGCGGCGGCGCCAATCACCGCCTGGGGTTATCCGACGCCTTCCTGATCAAAGAAAACCACATTATTGCCTCCGGCTCCGTGCGTCAGGCAGTAGAGAAAGCGTTCTGGCTGCATCCGGACGTGCCGGTTGAAGTCGAAGTGGAAACCCTGCAAGAGCTGCGTGAAGCGCTGAAGGCCGGTGCCGACATCATCATGCTTGATAACTTTGATACCGAGCAGATGCGTGAAGCGGTAAACATTACCCAAGGCCAGGCTCAGTTGGAGGTCTCGGGCAACGTGACCTTCGACACCATCCGCGAGTTCGCTGAAACCGGCGTCGACTTCATCTCCGTCGGCGCGCTAACCAAGCATGTGCGAGCGCTCGATCTGTCGATGCGTTTCCGCTAACCCCTGATAATGCCCTCCACCGCGAGGGCATTTTCCCGATCGTCGTTCCACTTCCCCCTGCACATCTGCAACCCCAGTAAAAACGCTGGGAGGCGGCTTCCTGAACACCGCTTCGCCCCTCGCTGACCGCGTTAACCTCTGCCAGAGTAGCGCCAGTTTCAGCAAGGAGCAGAACATGAACAAACAACAAGGTTTTACTCTCATCGAACTGATGGTCGTTATCGGCATCATTGCCATTCTTAGCGCCATTGGTATCCCGGCATACCAGAATTACCTACGCAAAGCAGCGCTAACCGATATGCTGCAAACCTTTGTTCCCTACCGCACCGCGATCGAACTGTGCGCACTCGACCGCGGCGGGCTGGATAACTGCGATGCAGGCAGCAATGGCATCCCCTCACCGACCACCACGCGTTATGTTTCAGCCATGAGCGTCGCGCAAGGCACGGTTATCCTGACCGGCCAGGAGAGCCTCAACGGCCTGACCGTTACCCTCGTCCCCAGCTGGGACAACGCCAACGGCATCACCGGCTGGCAGCGCACCTGTGATATCCAGAACGATGGCGCACTCCAGCAGGCCTGTGAAGACGTTTTCCGCTTTGATGTTCAGTAAGCGAAGGGGCAATGATGAAACAGGAACAATTGTTAACGTTGTGCCAACGTCACCATGCGGTACTGCTCAGCAACGCGGCCGATGAGCTGAGTATCGCGGTCGTGGGTACGCCGCCAGGCGAGCTGATGGATTCGCTCCGCTTTGCCACCCAAAAGCGCATCGATATTGAATGCTGGACGCAGGAGAGGATGGACAAATATCTGCAGCAGTCGACGCCTTTAACCAATGCCAGGCCGCATGATGAAAGTGATAACGCGGTTGACCTGCTCAACCATCTGCTCAAACAAGCGCTGGTTCAACGCGCGTCCGATATCCATTTTGAGCCGACCGAACATGCGCTTCGCGTACGGCTTCGTGTCGATGGCGTGCTGCATCCTCTCGCCCCCATTGCTCTGCCGTTAATGGCACCGCTGATTGCCCGGCTTAAGGTGCTCGGCGGCCTCGATATCGCCGAGCGGCGCTTACCTCAGGACGGGCAGTTCACAATAGATATTGCCGATAAGCCGCTCTCATTCAGGCTCTCGACGCTTCCCTGCCGCTACGGCGAGAAAGCCGTGCTGCGTCTGCTGCATAAGGTGGAACAAGCGCTTGATCTTCAGCGTTTGGGGCTATCAGACAATGAGTTAATGCAGCTTCAGTCTGCGTTAAATCAACCGCAAGGGCTGATTCTGGTCACCGGGCCGACGGGCAGTGGAAAAACGGTGACGCTCTACAGCGCGCTGCAAAGCCGCAACCGGAGTAACGTCAATATCTGCAGTGTGGAAGACCCCATTGAGATCCCTCTTGATGGTCTGAATCAGACACAGATTAGCCCACGCGCCGGATTGACCTTCCAGAACGTACTGCGCGCCTTGCTGCGTCAGGACCCCGATATCGTGATGGTCGGTGAAATCCGCGACGGCGAGACGGCGGAGATCGCCATCAAAGCCGCGCAGACCGGTCATCTGGTGCTCTCGACGCTGCATACCAACTCCACCGTCGAAACGCTGGTACGCCTCGAGCAAATGGGCGTGGCGCGCTGGATGGTGTCATCCGCACTCTTAATGGTCGTCGCACAGAGACTGGTTCGGCGACTCTGCCCACACTGCCGCCAGACATCGCCCGGTGAACAGCCGCTCCCACGATCGCTATGGCCACGCCCGCTGCCGCACTGGACGGCGCCAGGCTGCCCGCACTGTTACCATGGTTATCAGGGCCGTCTCGCGCTGTTTGAACTGCTGCCGCTCACGCCCACACTACGACAGGGGATCGTTAATGGACACAGTCCGGCGGAACTGATGCTACATGCTCGGGAAGCGGGTATGAAAACGCTGTTTGAAAATGGCTGCCGGGCCGTCGAGCAAGGGCTAACCACGCAGGAAGAATTACTGCGCGTGCTAGGGCTCCCACAGGATGCGTGAACAGCTTTGGTACTGGCGTGGGCTTGACCCCAACGGCATCGAGCATCGCGGTACGCTCTGGGCCAACCATCGGCCTGGCGCGCTGATGGCGCTCACGCAACAGAACATTATCGCCCTCTCGTTGAAGCGCCGTGCGATAAACTCGTCACTCTGGCGGGCACAGCACAGCTGTGCGGTGATCAGCCAGTTGGCAACCCTGTTGCAGGCTGGGCTCACGTTATCAGACAGCCTGGCGCTCCTCAGCCAGCAACATCCTGCACCGCAATGGCGTGCCCTTCTCGACTCGTTGGCTAGCCGTCTGGCGCAAGGTGTCACGTTATCGGAAGGATTGAAGTCATGGCCGCAGGCTTTTCCCCCACTCTATCTGGCGATGATTCGCACCGGTGAAATCACCGGTAAGCTGGAACAATGCTGTCTGGCACTCTCTCAGCAACAGAAAGCGCAATTGTTACTGACGGCAAAGGTGAAAAAAGCGCTGCGCTATCCGCTGATTATTCTGTCGCTGGCCGTACTAGTGGTGGTGGCGATGGTCAGTTTTGTCCTGCCGGAATTCACCGCCATCTATCGCACCTTCAACACGCCGTTGCCCGCGTTGACACAGGCCGTCATGGCAAGCGCCGCCTTTATTGAGCGGTGGTACCTTCCTCTTTTGGTTTTTCTGCTGTTGCCTGGGATGCTAAGCACCGCGTTAAAAAACCACCCGCCATGGCAGCGTATTCGTCAGCGGATATTGCTCGCGCTGCCGATCATGGGCAAGCTCAGGCGTGGCCAGATGCTCAGCCAGATTTTTACCGTCCTTTCGCTGACGCAGCGCGCAGGCATCGCCTTTTTGCAGGGGCTGGAGACCGTTGAGGAAACGCTTAGTTGCCCGTGGTGGCGTGAGGTTATCACCCGGCTACATCACGACGTGGCGCAGGGTTGCACGATCTGGCAGGCCATGGAAAACAGTGGCGTGTTTACACCTTTATGCTTACAGCTGGTAAGGACCGGAGAAGCGTCCGGGGCGCTGGATGAAATGCTGGATAACCTGGCCCGGCATCACAATGAGAGCACTCAGAATCTGGCAGAAAACCTGACGTCGATGCTGGAACCGTTGCTGCTTATCGTCACGGGGTTAATTATCGGAACGCTGGTCGTCGCGATGTATCTGCCCATTTTTCATCTGGGAGATGCCATCAGCGGAGCGGGATAACGCTGGCGCATACGGCGCCAGCGTTAAAGGGGTTACAGGCTGTTGAACACGCGGTTCTCTTGTTCCTGTACCCGGATAAAGGTGGTGCGTTTAGTCAGCTCTTTCAGGCGAGAGGCGCCAACGTAGGTACAGGCTGAACGCAGGCCGCCAAGGATATCACGCGCGGTGTTATCGACCGGGCCACGCAGCGGCAGCTTCACGGTTTTGCCTTCTGCCGCACGGTACTGAGCAACGCCGCCCACGTGGCGCTTCATCGCAGACTCAGAGCTCATGCCGTAGAACAGCATAAATTTCTCGCCATTCTCTTCGACAATCACGCCGCCGCTTTCATCGTGACCAGCCAGCATGCCGCCCAACATCACGAAGTCGGCGCCGCCGCCAAAAGCTTTGGCTACGTCGCCCGGCATGGTGCAGCCGCCATCGCTGACGATCTGGCCGCCAAGTCCATGCGCCGCATCAGCACATTCAATCACTGCGGACAGTTGCGGATAACCGACGCCAGTTTTCACGCGGGTTGTGCAGACGGAACCCGGACCGATACCCACTTTCACAATGTCTGCGCCAGACAGAATCAGCTCTTCACACATCTCGCCGGTCACCACGTTGCCTGCGCAGATAGTTTTCGTCGGCCATGCTTCACGCGCTTTCGCTACAAACTGTACAAAGTGCTCAGAGTAACCATTAGCCACATCAATACAGACAAAGTTCAGCGCTGAGTTCAGCTTGAGGATCTGCTGCGTTTTTTCGAAGTCGGCGTCGGAGGTCCCGGTAGAGACCATCACGTGCTTGAGCACGTCTTCAGACTCGGCCTGCACAAAGGCTTTCCACTCTTCAACGGAGTAGTGCTTATGTACGGCGGTCAGGATATCGAAAGAGGCAAGCGCTTTTGCCATCCCGAAAGTCCCCACGGAGTCCATATTCGCAGCAATAATCGGTACGCCTGACCAGCGTTGGCCTGAATGTTTAAAGGTGAATTCGCGTTCCAGTTCAACATCGGAACGGCTTTTAAGAGTAGAGCGTTTAGGGCGGATAAGAACGTCTTTGAAACCTAACTTCAGATCTTCTTCGATACGCATGTGCGAATTCCTGGGGTTAATGGCAATTAAATTGAGAGCACAACTCCAGTAATGCAATCATACGCACTAATCAGGTCTTCGCAAGACTGCGATTTTCACTTTTTTTAAGCTACAATCCCATAAATTTACCTGGCGAATAGTACCGTGCATCTTTGATTCGCACACTTCGGGCGCCAGTTTTTTAACCAAATGATTTTCATACTAAAATTCCAGGGCTAAGCGGTATGACTTACACAGTGGCGTTAACGGGCGGCATCGGCAGCGGCAAAAGCACGGTCGCAGATGCGTTTTCTTGCCTGGGAATTAACGTGATTGATGCCGATATTCTTGCCCGTCAGGTTGTCGAACCCGGCACGCCGGCGCTAGCAGCCATTACCGAACATTTCGGCCACCACATTCTGACCCCGGAAGGGGCGCTAAACCGCCGGGAGCTACGCGAACGTATTTTCGCCAACCCGGAGGAAAAAGCCTGGCTCAACGCCCTCCTGCATCCTTTGATTCAGCAGGAAACACAGCGTCAGCTTCGTCAGGCCACCTCGCCTTACGTGCTTTGGGTCGTTCCTCTTCTGGTGGAAAACAAACTCTACGAGCGGGCCGATCGCGTACTAGTCGTTGACGTATCACGCGAGACCCAGCTTCTTCGTACCATGCAGCGCGACAACGTGTCGCGAGAGCATGCGGAAAATATTCTTGCAGCCCAGGCCACGCGCGAAGCGCGTCTGGCCGTGGCTGACGACGTTATTAATAACAACGGCACACCAGATGCCATTGCATCGGATGTTGCTCGCCTTCACGCGCACTATCTTGAGCTCGCGGCACAGGCTGTATCACAGGAAAAATCGTAATGCACACCCACATCCTTTTTGAGCATCCTCTAAACGAAAAAATGCGTACCTGGCTGCGTATTGAATTTCTGACTGAGCAATTGAATGCCAATTTACCCATCAGAGATCACGCCAGCGCGCTGCACTTTTTTCGCAACGTCGGGGATTTACTGGATGTGTTCGAACGCGGCGATATCCGCACAGAACTGCTCAAAGAGCTGGAACGCCAACAGCGTAAACTGAACGCCTGGAGCGAAGTCCCGGGTGTTGATCTCAGCCGTATCGACGCCCTGCGTCAGCAATTGAAAAATAGCAGCAGCATCCTGATGGCGGCACCGCGTATCGGGCAGTTCCTCCGTGAAGATCGCCTGATTGCGCTGGTGCGTCAGCGTCTGAGTATTCCGGGAGGTTGCTGCAGCTTCGACCTGCCGACGCTGCATATCTGGCTACACGCTAAACAGCATCAGCGCGATGCGCTGGTGGAAACCTGGCTGGCAAGCCTGGAGCCGCTCAATCAGGCGTTGACGTTAATTCTCGATCTGGTACGCAATTCAGCGCAGTTCCGCAAGCAAACCAGCCTGAACGGTTTTTACCAGGACAACGGTGAAGATGCCGACCTGCTGCGTCTGAAGCTTGAACTGACCTCGCAGCTTTACCCGCAGATCTCCGGCCACAAGAGCCGCTTTGCTATCCGCTTTATGCCGCTGGACAGCGAGCACGGCGTGGTACCGGAGCGTCTGGATTTTGAACTGGCGTGCTGCTAAGGAGAGAAGATGTCTGACGTCACCACCGTAAACTGCCCCACCTGCAACAAACCGGTTGTCTGGGGCGAACAAAGCCCCTATCGCCCTTTTTGCTCCAAGCGCTGCCAGCTGATTGACCTTGGCGAATGGGCGGCGGAGGAGAAGCGAATCCCGAGCAGCGGCGATCTCTCCGATAGCGATGACTGGAGCGAAGAGCAGCAGTAAATCCGACGCCGGGAACGGCCCGGCGTCATCACATATCAACCCGCGATCAGCTTTTCAATCACCGGCACGTTCGCTGGCGGGAATTCGTCCGCCACCAAATCCTGTTGCGCAACCCAGCGTCCCGGCTGCCCTTCTTTGCCCCACGGCTCGCCTTCCCAGCTGTCAACCAGCCAGAACCACAGCGTAATGTGTCGATCGGGGAACTGATATTCCAGCTTATCAAACGGCTGCAGCGAGGTGGTCACGATCCCAACCTCTTCCTGCAGTTCACGGATAACCGCTTCCTGCGGTGACTCCCCCGCTTCAATTTTACCGCCCGGAAACTCCCATTTATGCGCCATGTGCGCATCGGCGGCACGCTGGGTGATATAAATTTCGCCTGCGGCATTGCGAATGATGCCGACGGATATTTGCAGTATTTTCATTTTGTCTTATCCATAAAAAAGGCGCAGAACTCTGCGCCTTTTGTTTTCTTATTATGGCCTTAGCTCAGACGACCATGGCACTGTTTGTATTTTTTACCGGAACCGCAAGGGCACGGATCGTTACGACCCACTTTGCGATCGCCGGTTTGTGCGGCCAGATCTTCCGCGACGGCTTCGTCATCGCTCTTATGGCTCAGCTGCTGCATCTGCGCCAGACGCTCGGCTTCTTCACGACGCTGCTGTTCCATGGCTTCAACTTCTTCCGGCATGCGTACCTGCACCTTGCTCAGGGTGCTGATCACTTCATACTTCAG
>NZ_CBDKZX010000091.1:0-14518 GCF_965301105.1 Kluyvera sp. | reverse complement strand
AGCAAATTGAGTAAGGCCAGGATGTCAAACACGCCAATCGAACTTAAAGGCAGTAGCTTCACCTTATCGGTGGTCCATTTGCATGATGCAAGACCCGAGGTTATTCGTCAGGCGTTAGAAGACAAGGTCGCCCAGGCTCCGGCTTTTTTCCGTCATGCCCCGGTTGTGGTCAACGTCAGCAACCTTGAAGAGTTTACCCAGTGGCGCGCGATTCAGCAGGCGATTATGGCTGCCGGTCTGCGTATCGTGGGCGTCAGCGGCTGTAAAAATCCGCAGTTCAAAGCGGCCATTGACCAATCGGGCCTTCCTTTACTGACTGAAGGTAAAGAAAAAGTTGTTCGTGCCGCGCCCGTTGAGCAGCCCAAGCCCACTGAACCCGAGCCAATTGTTAGTCCGATCACAAAAACGCGAATGATTGATACGCCAGTACGTTCCGGTCAGCGCATTTATGCACCAAACTGTGATCTGATTGTGACAAGCCACGTCAGCGCAGGTGCTGAGCTGATTGCCGACGGTAATATTCACGTGTATGGCATGATGCGTGGACGCGTTCTGGCGGGCGCCGGCGGAGACCGGGAAGCACAAGTATTTTGTACCCACCTGGCTGCGGAGCTGGTCTCCATCGCCGGGGAATATTGGCTGAGCGACCAGATCCCAGCCGAATTTTATGGCAAAGCGGCGCGTCTGCGGTTAGACGACAGCGCTTTGACTATTCAACCGTTAAATTAATCCCTTTTTAACAAGGAATTTCTATGGCACGCATTATTGTTGTGACTTCAGGTAAAGGGGGCGTGGGTAAGACCACCTCCAGCGCGGCCATCGCGACTGGTTTGGCGCAGAAGGGAAAGAAAACGGTCGTTATCGATTTTGATATCGGTCTGCGTAACCTTGACCTCATCATGGGCTGCGAACGTCGCGTAGTATATGATTTTGTTAACGTTATTCAGGGCGATGCCACGCTGAACCAAGCATTAATCAAAGATAAACGTACCGAGAATCTCTACATTCTGCCGGCTTCGCAGACGCGCGATAAAGATGCGCTGACCCGCGAAGGCGTCGAGAAAGTCCTCGACGAGCTGAAAAAGATGGAATTCGACTTCGTGGTCTGCGACTCCCCTGCGGGTATCGAAACCGGCGCACTGATGGCGCTGTACTTCGCCGACGAAGCCATCATCACCACCAACCCGGAAGTCTCCTCGGTACGCGACTCAGACCGTATCCTGGGCATCCTGGCCTCCAAATCCCGTCGTGCGGAAAATGGTGAAGAGCCGATTAAAGAGCACCTGCTGCTGACGCGCTACAATCCAGGTCGCGTGAGCAAAGGCGACATGCTGAGCATGGAAGATGTGCTGGAAATCCTGCGCATCAAACTGGTTGGCGTTATCCCGGAAGATCAGTCCGTCCTGCGCGCCTCAAACCAGGGTGAACCGGTTATTCTGGATACCGTGTCTGACGCAGGCAAAGCCTACGCTGATACCGTAGATCGTCTGTTGGGAGAAGAACGTCCTTTCCGCTTCATTGAAGAAGAGAAGAAAGGTTTCCTCAAACGCCTGTTCGGAGGATAAATTATGGCATTACTCGACTTTTTTCTCTCACGGAAAAAGAATACCGCCAACATTGCTAAAGAACGCCTGCAAATCATTGTCGCGGAACGTCGCCGCAGTGACGCAGAACCGCACTATCTGCCGCAGTTAAGGAAGGATATTCTGGAAGTGATTTGCAAGTACGTGCAGATTGACCCAGAAATGGTCACGGTGCAGTTAGAGCAAAAAGACGGGGATATTTCGATTCTGGAACTCAACGTCACGCTGCCGGAAGCGGAAGAGTCAAAATCCTGACTTTCGGTGGTGTAAAAAAAGGCGCTAGTGATAGCGCTTTTTTTGTGTCCGGAAACCGCGTGTAGCCTGATAAGCAGAGCGCCATCAGGCAACCCCTTGCCCAACGATTGTATTGCCGGATGGCGGCGTTGCCTTATCCGGCCTACAGTCAGGATTTAACGCGGATACTCTGCCAGCAACTTATCCAGCGCGCCGGACAGCAGCTCACCGCGCCAGCCGGAAATCATTTCCGGCGCGGTATGACGCGGCTTCAGCTGCCAGTGCCAGTTCAGCAGCTGGTTAATCTGGCGACGCGAGGCGAGCATCTCGGCGCTGACGTCGTTCGCCTGCCCCACTTCCTGCACCAGCGCCTTAATCTCTTTAAACGCTTTGCGGTAACCCGGCATGTCCATCAGGTTCTGCAGCGGCTCTGGCAGCGCGTCATCAGGCAACGCCTGCGCTTTCTCAACCAGGCTAATCAGCGTTTTACCGTGGAAGCGAATTTCGCTGCCCGACAGCCCGAGACTATCCAGCTCACCGAGGCTGCCCGGCATATAGCGCGCCACGCTCCACAGGTGCTCTTCACGTACCACGAAATTCACCGCCAGGTCGCGCTCACGCGCCTTGCGCAGACGCCAGTCGGCCAGCAGTTGCAAACAGGCCAGTTGACGGGTGCGCAGTTGCCAGGCGTTGGTAATATCACGCCACGCCTCGCGTGGGTCAGTCACTTCCTGACGGCGTTGTTGCATCAGTTGGCATTCATTCAGCGCCCAATCAAGGCGCCCTTTCTGCTCGGTTTCCGCCATCAGCTTGTGGGCTATCGGCAACAGATACCAGACGTCCGCCGCCGCGTAGTCGCACTGACGCGAGGTCAGCGGGCGCGCCAGCCAGTCGGTACGCGACTCGCTCTTATCCAGCTCAACGCCGGAGTATTCAGCGACCATCGCGGCAAAGCCCCAGGACATCGGGCGACCACAGAAAGCAGCCAGCACCTGCGTGTCGATTAGCGGCTGCGGCATGGCGCCGAAAACGTTCATAAAGACTTCTAAATCTTCACTGCCCGCGTGCAGGAACTTGGTGATGTTGCGGTCCTGCAGAATCGCCTGCAGCGGCGACCAGTCGGTGATATCCAGAGGATCGATCAGCGCCGTACGCTCTCCATCGAAAAGCTGAATCAGGCCCAGCTGCGGATAGTAGGTGCGGGTGCGGACAAACTCGGTGTCCAGCGCGACGGCGGTTGTCTGACGAACGGCGTCGCACAGCGTGTGCAGCGCATCGTTGGTGGTGATCATCTGATAGTTCAAATCATACTCTCTTATTTTGTGCCAAAAAAAACGCCAGCAGAGCTGGCGTTAGGCATCATGACTCGTGACTTATCCCTTATTGTCCACTTTGGCGCGGGCTTCGTCACGTAATTCTCGTCTTAAAATTTTCCCGACGTTGGACTTCGGTAATTCCTGACGGAATTCAACCAGTTTCGGCACTTTGTATCCGGTTAGCTGACGGCGGCAGAAGGTAATCAGCGCCTCTTCGGTCAGGCTTTGGTCTTTTTTGACCACGAAGATCTTCACCGCTTCACCGCTATTGCCGGAAGGGACACCGACGGCGGCCACTTCCAGTACGCCGGAATGCTGCATCACCACGTCTTCAATTTCATTCGGGTAGACGTTAAAACCTGACACCAGAATCATATCTTTTTTGCGGTCAACGATGCGTAGGAAGCCTTCCTCATCCATTACCGCGATATCGCCGGTATGCAACCAGCCGTCTTTGATAATTTCCGCGGTGGCGTCCGGGCGCTGCCAGTAGCCTTCCATCACCTGCGGCCCCTTCACGCACAGTTCGCCCGGCTGGCCGACGGCCACTTCGTTGTCGTCATCGTCCACCAGTTTCACCTCAGTTGAGGGCACCGGCAGACCAATGCTGCCACTGTGATAGTCGATATCATGCGGGTTGACGCTCACCAGCGGCGCACATTCGGTCAGGCCATAGCCCTCCAGCAGATACTGCCCGGTCAGCTTCACCCAGCGTTCAGCCACCGAATGGTTCACCGGCATTCCCCCGCCCGCCGACAGGTGCAGCGTGGAGAAATCCAGCTGCTGGAACTCTTTATTATTCAGCAGCGCATTGAATAGCGTATTCACGCCGGTCATGGCGGTGAACGGATATTTTGCCAGCTCCTTCACCAGACCCGGAATATCACGCGGGTTGGTGATCAGGATATTCTGCCCGCCCAGTTCGATAAACAGCAGGCAGTTCATGGTCAGCGCAAAGATGTGATACAGCGGCAGCGCGGTGATCACCACCTCTTTCCCTTCGTGCAGCAGAGGCCCATAGGTCGCTTTCACCTGCTCGAGGTTGGCGAGCATATTGCGATGGGTCAGCATCGCGCCTTTCGCCACGCCGGTGGTACCGCCGGTATATTGCAGGAAGGCCACATCATCCGCCTTCACCACCGGTTTCACATACTGTAAGCGGTAGCCGCTATGCAGCGCGCGACGGAAGGAGATCGCATCCGGCAAATGGTATTTCGGCACCAGTCGTTTGATGTATTTGACGACAAAGTTGACCAGCGTCCCTTTGGCGGTTGAAAGCTGATCGCCCATGCGGGTCAGAATCACGTGCTTAACCTGAGTTTTATCAACCACTTTTTCCAGCGTGTGGGCAAAGTTGGAGACAATCACGATCGCCTGCGCGCCGCTGTCGTTCAACTGATGCTCCAGCTCACGCGGGGTGTACAGCGGGTTGACGTTGACCACGATCATCCCGGCACGCAGGATGCCGAACAGAGCAACCGGATATTGCAGCAGGTTAGGCATCATCAGCGCGACGCGATCGCCCTGCTTCAGCCCCAGCCCCTGCTGGAGATAAGCGGCAAAGGCGCGGCTGCGCTCTTCGAGCTTACGGAAGGTCATCACTTCGCCCATATTGACGAAGCCGGGCTGATCGGCAAAGCGTGTTGCCGCGTGTTCAAACAGTTCCACCAGGGATTGATAACGGTCAGGATTGATCTCTGCCGGAACATCAGCAGGATAACGGTTGAGCCAAACCTTTTTCAAAGCATCACCTCTAAAATACGTATTCGTCGTCATCGCAACCCCAAATGATAAACTTTCGTTAACATTATATTAACTCAGCGTACCAGTTTAAGAATTAATCAGAATTAAGGTTGCGAAGCGCGTCACTCTTTATTTTTTTTATATCCATTACAACGAAGAAACAGCGGACTAGCCGCTGTTTCTTTTTTGTCTGCTTTTGCACAGATCTTATTCAGTTACGACGTTCCGAACTTCCGCTGGGCCGGGGTTATACCATCCCCAGCCGCCGTAACCGTAATTCCAGGGGTGCGGGCCAAAGACCCACGGATCGATAGGCTGCGGCGGCATCACCACCTGCTGGGTAACGCGCCAGCGTTTATAGCCGGTGGCCTGAACGTGCAGGAAATTGTACTTCGTGGTGCCCACTTTCCCTTCCACGGTGCCGACGATCGGGCCGACCACCGTCACCAGCTGGCCACGGAAATCTACCGGGTCAAGGAAACCGTTAACATCGGCATAGATACGCCCACGGGAGGCTTCGCCGAGAATCGGACGCGCGCCGCTGTCGAGCGGAACGGTGGCGATTTCCAGACGGGTGCGACCCTGCTGGTTTTCAATACCCACAACCGTGCCGCCAAAGCGCGATTCCTGGCCGACATACAGCTGCGGTGCCGCCATAACCCGAACCAGATCCTGCTGCGGCGTTGGGCTACTGCCCTGAATGGCATCCGGCACGCTGACGCAGCCGCTTAACGCTAATGCGATAAGCCCTGCAATTGCGCCACGAACGACGTATTTTTGACCTGCCATGATGCTGCTCCTGGACTCACTATTTATCTGCTTAGAGTCATTCGCGACCGGGAAGTTTCTTCCACGCCACTTCATTACGCAAATAAACCGGCTCCGCTTTCTCGACGGCCACCGTTTTACCCTGCGTGAGAAGCTGGCAGGCAATTGGCAGCATGTCTTCCGCCTCAGGCAGAGTCACGCCGCCGTCGTTCAGGGTCACGTTCGCGCCCTGCGCCATCTCCGGCCAGGCCGCCCAGCCGGTGCCAACGGTCGCCCATTCGCCGCTCAATTCGGCTAAACGCTGCTGTACCGCTTCCGGCTTCAGCACCGCTTCGGTTTCTTCACCGTGCCACACGCCCTGTTCATCACGCTGATACTCAGCCCAGTAGACCTCGCCCATGCGCGCGTCGATGGCGGCCAGCACGCGAGTTGCGCCCTGCTTACGCCAGGCCCCCTGCGCCATGGTTGCCAGCGTTGACACGCCGATCATCGGCAGCTCAGCGCCCAGCGCCAGCCCCTGCGCAATACCAATACCGATACGCACGCCGGTAAAGCTGCCCGGCCCACGGCCAAACGCCAGCGCGTCGAGTTCGGTGAGGCTTACGCCACTTTCAGTAAGAATATCCTGCACGATTGGCAGGATTCGTTGGGTGTGTTCCCGAGGACAAAGCTCGAAATGAGCACTGGTGCTACCTTCATTCCACAAGGCAGCCGAGCAGGCTTCCGTGGCGGTATCAATAGCCAGAATTCGCATGGTTAGTCGCGCTCTCGCAGTTACGGATCAACAAAATGGCGCGCATCTTACCACACTTTGCACCGCATTACCGCGTCGATGACAGCGCCAGGAAACGCACCGCCCGTCGAATGTCGCGAGTGCGCGGCGCGGGCGGCAGGCTGGCGAGGAACGTCGCGCCATAGGGGCGCATCACCAGACGGTTATCGCAAATCACCAGCACGCCGCGATCGTCCACATCGCGAATCAGGCGCCCAACGCCCTGCTTAAGGGTAATCACCGCGTCCGGAAGCTGGACCTCTTCGAACGGATCGCCGCCGCGCAGGCGACAGTCTTCCATCCGTGCTTTGAGCAGCGGATCGTCCGGGGAGGTAAACGGTAGTTTGTCGATGATCACCAGCGAGAGCGCGTCGCCGCGCACGTCTACCCCTTCCCAGAAGCTGCTGGTCGCGACCAGCAGCGCGTTACCGGCGCTGACAAACTGTTGCAGAAGCTGCCCCTTGCTGGTTTCCCCCTGCAACAAGACCGGCAGCGTCATCGTCGCGCGGAACTGTTCGGCGAGATCGCGCATCATGGCGTGCGAAGTACAGAGCATAAAGCAGCGGCCATCGTTGGCCTCAATCAGCGGTTTGAGCATCGCCGCCAGCTGGCGCGCCGCCCCCGGTTGATTCGGCAACGGCAGATTGCGCGGCACGCATAAAAGCGCCTGGCTGGCATAGTCGAAGGGGCTGGGTAACAGCAGCGAGTGCGCCGCTTCAATACCCAGACGCTCGGTGAAATGGTGCAGATCGTCATTCACCGACAGCGTCGCCGAGGTGAAAACCCAACTGCCCGGTTTGGCCGCCATCACCTCTTTAAATTTGTCCGCCACGGTCAGCGGCGTCAGCGCCAGCGTAAAGTGGCGCGAGTTACATTCGTACCAGTAGCTGTAGCCGGGTTTGTTGATCTCTTTCAGGCGTTTCAGGCGCGCGCGGTACAGCGTTGCGCGCTCGAAGGCGGCATCGAGCAGCGCAGAACGTCCCAGCGAAAGTTTCGCCACGTCGTAGCACAGCTCCAGCGCGTCATCGAGCAGCAGCAGCGCACGCTGCACGGCGCTATCCGCCAGCAGGTCACGCAGGTTGCCACGATACCCCGGGTCGCCGACCTGCAGGCGAAAATCCTGCGTCGCCTGCGCCAAGCGATCGGCGCACTTTTGTAACTGCTGAGTATCTTTCAGTTCGGTACGATAGGCGATGACCACGTCTTTCGCCAGATCCAGCAGCTGACGGCTGGAGAGCGACTGGCCAAAATATTGGCTGGCGATGTCCGGTAGCTGATGGGCTTCATCGAAGATCATCACGTCGGCCTCGGGAATAAGCTCGCCAAAACCGCTCTCTTTGACCACCATATCGGCGAGGAACAGGTGATGGTTGACCACCACGACGTCGGCGTCCATCGCCTTTTTACGCGCCTTCACCACGAAACACTCCTGATACTGCGGGCAGTCGCTGCCAAGGCAGTTATCGTTGGTGCTGGTGACCAGCGGCCACGCCTGAGAATCCTCGGCGACGCTGACGCAGGTGCTGATGTCGCCATCAACCGTCTGGTTCGCCCAACTGCGCAGCAGAATGACGTCGCTCAGGGTATTCACCGGCAGATCGCCGCCCGCCAGCGCTTGCTGTTCCAGACGCTCCAGACACAGATAGTTTGAACGCCCCTTTAGCAACGCCAGCTTGCCGGTGTAGTCCAGCGCTTTCGAAACGGTGGGTAAGTCACGGCTGTAAAGCTGATCCTGTAGTGCCTTCGACCCGGTGGAGATGATCACCTTTTTCCCCGATCGCAGCGCAGGGGCCAGATAGGCGTATGTTTTACCGGTACCCGTGCCGGCCTCAACCACCAGCGGCTGACCTTCGTCAATCGCCTGAGCGACGGCGTGCGCCATCTGGCGCTGCGGTTCACGCGGTTTAAAGCCGGTTATCGCCTGCGCAAGCTGGCCATCTGCTGCAAAATCGTCCGTCACGTTACCCCCTGGAAAAATTCCCAGTGATTATGTCAGGCCAGTCCAGGTTATGCCAGCCTAAGCCGTGACGTCACGGCGACAATGTGGCAGTCTTAGCGCATCGACGTGATGTTAAAAAGGAAAGGAAAATGACGATTGTCCGTATTGATGCCGAAGCGCGCTGGTCTGATGTGGTAATCCATAACCAGACGCTGTACTACACCGGCGTGCCGGCAAACCTGGATGCCGACGCGTTTGAGCAGACGGCTAACACGCTGGCACAGATTGACGCGGTGCTGGAAAAGCAAGGCAGCGACAAGTCACGCATCCTCGACGCCACCATTTTTCTCGCCGACGGGGATGATTTCGCGGCGATGAACAAAGCGTGGGATGCATGGGTCGTCGCCGGCCATGCCCCGGTGCGCTGCACGGTGCAGGCGAAGCTGATGAACCCGAAATATAAAGTTGAGATTAAGATTATCGCCGCGGTATAAGCGACGATCACCCTGGCCGGATGGCGGTACGCCGCTATCCGGCAACGCCCGCCAAACTGCCTGAAGGCACTACGCTTGCCCCGGACACCACATCAGCTGTTCTTTCAGCTGCAGCGTCTCCTGCGGCACGCACTTCAGCGCTTCACGGTAGCTCGCCGCCTGCTTCGGATAACCCCGTATCGATTGCAGCAGTACCCGTAGCGCGCTGTCCCAGACGATGCCCTGTAAGTCACTGTACGGCCACAGATCCGGTTCACGGATAAACGGCACCAGATAGTCTATTCCCTGCTTCACCCCGCGTCCGTCACGGATAGTATTCCAACGGTCGAACTCCACGTGTTCGGCGTAGCGGTTGAGCAACAGATGCGCCTCAAGGTTAAACAACGAATAGTGGAACGGAATGGTACGCTCCAGTTCCATCGTCTGCTTGCCGTCCTGGTCAATTTGCGCCGCCATACGCTGAGTAATCCCCTGCTCAATAATGCGCGCCGCCAGCCCCTTATCGCCGTAGAACAGCGCGTTCACCGTGCGCTGCGCGTCGTACCAGGTGCCGTGGTTGTTGTGCCAGACATATTCAGAATGACCAATTTCGCTGTAGTACATCCAGTGGTTAAAGTCGCGGAACCACTGGTGCAGGCCGATAATATCGTCAGTATCCAGCACGCTCGCGCCGTTAATCAGCCCGATGGTATCAACCACCATCCACAGCAGACGGGTATCAATCAGCCCGGTGCCGCGCCCGGAGACAATCCCCGGAATCGCCTGGCCGTAGTTGAGATGCGGGTTCATCCGCGTATCGCCATCAAGGAACCAGCAGCGAATCTGCTGTGCGGCGGCCTGCGCATACTGACGCTGGCCGGTGAAGTACCACGCCAGCCCCAGCGTCAGGCAGCGCTCGCACATACGGATAATGCGCGAGGTATCGGTGTCGTTGTTTTCGCACTGCGGGTTGATATGCCCGTCGCGACGAATATAGGGCAGCCCATTGGGCCGCCGCGGATTCGGCCACCAGTAGGTGCCGAGACTGTAGTAATCGTGAGCATCGCCGCTCGCCGGACGCAGTTTTTTATGCACCACGCTTTCTGGCGGCTCTCGCCGCAGCTGATCGGCCTCCGCCACCAGTTTGCTCAGCGCGAGTTGCAACGGTGAGAACGGTTGCTTGAGGCCCGCGCGCGCATTTTCCAGGCAATTTTCATCCAGGGTGTACAGCTTCATTGCCACCTTATTGGCCCTCCAGGCACGCTATGCGCTGGCCGCTTTGCGCATCAAACAGATGCACACCGGAGAGCTTCGGCTGCAGCCAGATGTTGTCGCCCTCTTTCACCGCCAGGCGCTGCTTAAAGACCGACGTAAAGGCCCCGCCGCCGGTATCGCAAAACAGCTGCATATCCGACCCGGTATTCTCCACCGCCGTAACCTTCGCGGCCAGCGCATCATCCCGCGCTTCATTCACCACGTTGACCTGTTCGGGGCGGATAGCGTACACCACCTGCTGACCATTTTTCACCTGTAAACCCGCAGGCAACGCCAGAAGCGAGCCATCCTTCAGGCGCAGGCTGGTAGTCGGGCCGTTGATCACCACTTCGCCCGGCAGTTGGTTAATTTCCGGTGAACCGATAAAGCCCGCCACGAACAGGTTAGCCGGCTGGTCATACAGTTCAAGCGGCGTCCCGGCCTGCTCAATACGCCCATCGCGCAGCACAACAATCATCTGCCCCATAGTCATCGCCTCGATTTGATCGTGGGTGACGTATACCGACGTGGTTTTCAGGCGACGATGCAGTTCGCGAATCTCGCCGCGCACCTGGGTACGCAGCTTGGCATCCAGGTTGGAAAGCGGTTCATCAAACAGGAATACCTGTGGCTTACGCACAATCGCGCGCCCCATCGCCACGCGCTGACGCTGGCCGCCGGAGAGATCCTTCGGCAGGCGCTCCAGCAGCGGCTCCAGCCCCAGCAGCGCAGCGGCTTCATCAACTTTTTGCTTAATTTCCGTCTTCGGCAGACGCGCCATTTTTAGCGCAAAGCCCATGTTTTCGCGTACCGTCATCTGCGGATAAAGCGCATAGCTCTGGAACACCATCGCGATATCACGCAGCTTCGGTTCCACCTCGGTGACATTACGCTCATTAATATGCACTTCGCCGCCGGAAATCTCCTCCAGCCCGGCAATCATGCGCAGCAGCGTGGATTTACCGCAGCCGCTCGGCCCCACCAGCACGCAGAACTCACCGTCAGGGATAGTCAGCGACACATCTTTAATCACGTGCGCATCGCCATAAGATTTACGCACGCTGTTCAGTACAACGGATCCCATTGGTAGCTCCTTATCCTTTGACCGCGCCGGACATGATCCCGCGGTTGAAATGTTTTTGCAGACCCAGATAAACAATGATGCTTGGCAGCATCGCCAGTAGCGTAATCGCAATGAAAATGTTCGGCGTGATGCTCTCGTCGGTACGCAGCGTGCCGAGGATTACCGGAATCGTGTTCAGACTGTCCTGGTTGACCACAATCAGCGGCAGCAGGTACTGATCCCAAATCATAATGAAACCGAATGTCACCACCGTTCCCAGCGCCGGCTTCACCAGCGGCAGAATCACGTGGAAGAAAATCTGCCATTCGTTAGCGCCGTCAATGCGCGCCGCTTCTTCCAGCTCTTTCGGGATAGCCGACATAAACTCGGTCAGCACGAAGATGGAGAAGGCCCAGCCCACTACCGGCAGAATCATGCCCAGATAGCTGTTGTAGAGCGAAGCATCGATAAACGGCAGCCGCCAGTTGATGATCATGTACAGCGGAATGGCGATCACCTCTTCCGGCAGCATCATGGTCGAGAGAATCACCAGGCTGACCAGCGCGACGCCGCGAAACTTCTTACGAGCCAGCGCGTAGGCCGCCAGCGCGCTCACCGACACCTGCAAAATGGTGCCGAAGAACACCACCAGGATAGAGTTGAGCAGGTACTGCCAGACGCCGATGTCCTGCCAGGCGAAGATAAAGTTCTCCAGCGAGAACTGGTTCGGCCACGCCAGCAGCTCACCCGGTTTAACCGGCGCGCCGCTGAACGCAGTGGCCACGATACCCCAGAACGGCCCGACGAAGACAATCAGCAGCAGTGCGTAGATGCACCAGCGTCCTGCGGTATCCCAACGTTTACTTAACATCATGGCTCCTTAGTAACGTGCGATACGTTTTTTCAGCGTCAGATGGCAGATGGTTAACACCACCGTGAAGGCGAACAGCAGGAACGACACCGCCGAAGCGTAGCCGTAGTCGAACTGTTCGAAGCCCAGCTTATAGATGTGGGTCATAATCATCTCCGTGGCGTTAGACGGCCCGCCGCCGGTCGTGGCATACACTTCGGCAAACACGCGGAAACCACGAATAAAGGAGAGCATCAGCACCACCGACAGCGCCGGAATCATCCCCGGCAGCGTGACGTAGCGCAGTCGGTTCCACCAGTTAGCGCCATCCACGTTCGAGGCGTCATACAGGTCGCGGCTGATACCGGCCAGGCCGGCGATGAAAATGACCATGTTGTACGGCACCGCTTTCCAGATATGCAGCAACATGATGACGCCCAGCGCCTGATCCGAGCTGGCGAGGAAGCCCTGATCGGCAACGCCGAACCAGCTGAGAATATGGTTCACCACCCCGTTCGGCGTTGGGTTGAACAGAATGCGCCACATTTCGGCGACGATTGCCGCACTGGTGACCGCCGGCAGGAAAATGGCGGTTCGAATAAAGCGCAGGTGGCGCGCCGGGCCTTCCAGTAACATGGCCAGGAAAAAGGCCAGTATCGCCGCGGCAAACATGGTCACCAGCACGTACAGCAGGGTGTTAACCACCGCTGCGTGCAGCTCAACGTCGGCAAACGCGCGGGTAAAGTTGGCGAACCCCACCCATTCGTCCGGTTGGTTAAAATTGACCTTGTAAAAGCTCATCACCAGACCCTGAATCATTGGGATGAACTTAAACCAACTGAAGATCACCAGCGCCGGGGCGAGGAACAGCCACGGAATCAGCGCTCGCTTACGTTTTGCCGTCAGCCATCCAGTGGCGTCAGGCGACGCGGCTTGCTTTAGCGGCGCGGACTTCGTCTCATGCAGCGTCATCACATACTCCTTTACTTAGCCAGCACGTTTTGTTTTGCCAGCTCGGCGTTCACTTTGCCGTCAATCGTCTTCAGCTCGGCGCTGATATCGCTATTGCAATCGGCAAAGATGCGGTTGAAGCCGTCAGCGGCCACCTGACGCACCGGCGTCCAGTTCGGAATTTGCGGCACGTAGCGCCCTTGCTCGTTGTACAATTTGGCAAAGGTTTCCCAGCGTTCGTCCTGGTAGACGGCCTTCACATCCACGTTTTTGTTCACCGGCAGACGCACGACAGGAATATGCTGGCTGCCTTTACCCATGCCGATCTCCTGACCTTCCGGCGAGATCATAAATTCGATGAATTTGCGCGCGGCCTCTTTCTGCTGGCTGCTCTTCATCATAAAGACGGTGGTCCCTTCGGCGAGGGTTGCTTCGCCTTTCGGCCCCACCACCGGCACGACTTCGAATTTGTCTTTGCCCGGATCTTTATCAAACAGCGCAATGTGGTACGGGCCGCTGAAGAACATACCGCTCTGACCGGAACGGAAAGAAGGAATGACGTCGGCGGTGGTGGCGTTAATCGCCCCCGGTTGCGTGACCTTTTCGCACATCATGGTGCGCATGAAGGTCATGGCCTGCGCCACCTCCGGCGTATTCAGCGAGGCGCTGAAGGTACCGTTGTGTTCCTTGACGAAATCACCGCCCGCCTGCCAGATAAAGCTGCTCATAAACCAGCTGGCGTAGCCGCGGGTTGTGGAGGCCGGAACGATAAAGCCGTAGGTATCGTTTTTACCGTTGCCGTCCGGATCCTGAGTGGTAAAGGCTTTGGCCAGGGTTTGAATATCATCCCAGCTTTTTGGCTGCGGCAGGCCCAGCTTTTCGCGCCAGTCCTTACGGACAAACAGCGCGAAGGTTTGCGCCGAGGTCGGGACGCCGTAGTATTTACCGTCGATATAGCGGGTGCTGTTCCACGCGGTGGGATACAGCTGATCGCCGCCGTTGATGGCTTTCGGGTCAATCTCTTCAGCGATACCCAACTGGATAAATTGCCCCAACGAGGCGGCATCGTTGAAAATCAGGTCAGGCAAGGCGTTACCGGCAGCGGCGCGTGCCAGGCGCTGCTCGAAGTCGGTCGTCGCGTTGAAATACTCGATTTTAATACCCGTTTTTTGCTCGAACGTCTCGGCCTCCTGTTTGTAGATATTCTTCGAGTCGTTACTTGCGCGGATCCAGACGTTAAGGGTGGTGGCGGCATAGCTTTGACCGATGCCAAGCCCCAAAGCGGAGAGAAGTAATAATGAACGTAATTTATTCGCAGACATGATGGCATATCCTTTATTGTAGGGCACAACGGTAAATAAATTCGCACCGACTGTTTTGAGAGGCAGTCGGCATTAATACAACATAGGTAAAAATTTATTTTCGAATATTAAATAGAAAGATATTTTCCAATACAACGGGGCAAAAAAGAAATCCTATTTCAAAAACGTAAAAAGTGAATCAGATCACACACAGAAGTGACAGAATAAGTGACAAAAATTATTTATCATTTAATATCATCAAGATATTATT
>NZ_CBDKZX010000090.1:0-14845 GCF_965301105.1 Kluyvera sp. | reverse complement strand
TCGTGAAGCCGCCGATGCCTTTCATTTTGATGCTGTAGAACAGAATCAGGATAAACACGCCCAGTGCCATAGACAGGGTAATGTTTACGTCCGCAGACGGAACCACGCGCAGCGCCGGCAGGCCCAGTATATGCTCAGCAATATACGGCAGCAGGTCGATAGGCAGTAAGTCCATCAGGTTCATCAGGAAGACCCAGACGAAGATAGTCAGGGCAAGCGGGGCGATAACCTTGCTTTTGCCATGGTACATGTCTTTGACACTGCCATGAACGAAGCCGATTACCAGCTCAATCGCGGTCTGAAATTTACCTGGTACGCCGCTGGTCGCTTTTTTGGCAACGCTACGGAACATAAGCAGGAACAACAGACCCAGCACCACCGAGAAGAACATGGAGTCAATATTGAGCGTCCAGAAGGTGGCTGGGGGGTTATGCGGATCTACCAGCGAGAAAGTACGCAGGTCCAGCTGAAGGTTATTCAGGTGGTGCCCTATGTATTCCTGCGGCGTCATATTTTCAGAAGCCATGATGCCTTTTACCCTTTGTTGTTAATTACAGCGGGTGCCAGTATCTGAACCACTAGCACCAAAATCCATGTAACGATCAGCGGTAAGAATACCGCCTTTAAAACCGCCAGCGCCACAATCAGTAACACCAGCATCGCTAGCACCTTAAACGCTTCACCGAAGGCGAACGTCCAGGCCACTTTGCCCTTCGCGGGTGTATGCGCCTGGTGACGCCAGGCAAAAATCATAAACAACATATTAGGCAGTAACACTGCCAGGCCTCCACACGCGGCGGAGATGCCCCAGAAGGGGTCTTTTAGGCTGAACAGCAATCCGCTTGCTATCACTGCCAGAAGCTGAATGAACAGAAGCTTACGAGCAACGTTTCGACTCACGAGCGACATAGACATCACGTTTCTACTCCTGCTCCCTTTGAGGTATGCCGCGTGTCGTATAAAACGTTCTTTAAAGCTCGGAGTCAAGCATCAAAAAGCGGTCAAATTATACGGTGACGCCCCGTGATTTCAAACAATAAGTAGCCAAAACGTGAATAAATATTTAAATATTTTTCATTCACGCTATTTTTCCACTTTTCGCCAAAGTGTGAACGATCGTACAAAACTGCAAATACAGCTAAAACAGTGGTTACAAAGCGTGCACGAGATCACATATTAAACATTTTAGCGCTCATCATCTGTATCAACGTAGCAAAAGATGACATCTCATCGTTTTGATATCTAAGACGAAATCAGAGCACTCTTTTAAAAACAGGTAGAAACAGAACAAAAACCATTCATTGACATTCATAATAACTTATTAACATGACAAAATGGCTAACATGATGACTTATAGCACGCTGATATTTTCCATGTTTACTATTTTCATCATTAACAAAAAAAGCTTGGTTATTGAGAAGATAAAAACACGTTAAACCTGAGTTAAATTAAGCGAGTCACTGGCGCGTAGTGTCGCCAATTTGTTAACACCAGAGACCGCATTTTTTTTCTACTTTTTTTGATAAATATTAAATTTTCTTTGGTGCAATAATCACCAAATGACGCTCCCCTTCCAGCTGAGGAACCCGCAATTCCACAATGGATTCGACGCTGAACTGCGGCGGAAGCTGCGTAATCTCATCTTCAGGCAACTGGCCTTTAAGTGCATAAAAACGACCTTCTTCACCCGGCAGGTGATGGCACCAGCTCACCATATCGTTCAGCGAGGCGAAGGCGCGGCTGATAACGCCATCAAACGGCGGCTCGGCCGGAAACTCTTCAACACGACTCTGCACCGGCGTGATGTTAGTCAGCGCAAGCTCATGCTGAACCTGGCGCAGGAAGCGAACGCGCTTGCCCAGACTATCGAGAAGCGTAAAGTGCGCATCCGGAAGAACGATAGACAGCGGTATTCCCGGCAGGCCCGGCCCGGTGCCGACATCAATAAAGCGTTCACCTTTCAGCGACGGCGCCACCACGATGCTGTCGAGGATGTGGCGCACCAGCATCTCGTTTGGATCGCGTACCGACGTCAGGTTGTACGCTTTGTTCCACTTGTGCAGCATATCGACATAGCCAACAAGCTGATTTTTCTGGTGATCGGTGAGCGAAATACCTGCTTCATCCAGCAGACGAGAAAGTTTGTTGAGCACGTTGATGACCCTATCAGAAAATAACTGCCCGGTAGCATGACGCGTACCGGGCCGATGAATCAAGTGGGCGAGCGTAAGATGCTCGCCAGAAGAGCCGCCTGGGCGGTAATCAGGCGCTGCGGCGCAGCAGACCTTGTTTTTTCAGCCATACCAGCAGAATCGAGATCGCCGCCGGGGTGATCCCGGAGATACGCGACGCCTGGCCGATCGAAACCGGTTTGTGATCGTTGAGCTTGGCAATGACTTCGTTCGATAGCCCGTTAACCTGACGATAGTCGAGGGTGGCCGGCAGCAGCGTGTTTTCATTGCGCTGTTGTTTTTCGATCTCATCCTGCTGACGCGCGATGTAACCTTCGTATTTCACCTGGATTTCCACCTGCTCTGCCGCCTGAGCATCTTTCAGCGCAGGAGAGAACGGCGTCAGGGAGGTCAGCTGCTCGTAGGTCATTTCCGGACGACGCAGCAGATCTTCACCGTTGGCTTCGCGAGACAGCGGTGCAGTCAGGTGAGCATTCACTTCGGCTGCTGATTCCGCCGATGGCGTTACCCAGGTCGACTTCAGACGCTGGCGCTCGCGCTCGATGTTTTCCAGCTTCTCGTTGAAACGCGCCCAACGAACGTCATCCACCATCCCCAACTCGCGACCGATTTCGGTCAAGCGCAGATCGGCGTTGTCTTCACGCAGCATCAAACGATATTCGGCGCGGGAGGTGAACATGCGGTACGGTTCTTTTGTCCCCAGCGTACAGAGATCGTCCACCAGCACGCCGAGATAAGCCTGATCGCGACGCGGCGCCCAGCCGTCTTTATCGGCGGACAACCGTGCGGCGTTCAGACCCGCCAGCAGCCCCTGTGCCGCGGCTTCTTCGTAGCCGGTGGTGCCGTTGATCTGGCCAGCAAAGAACAGACCGTGGATAAATTTGCTTTCCAGCGTCGGTTTCAGGTCGCGCGGGTCGAAGAAATCGTACTCAATAGCATAGCCTGGACGGACGATTTTCGCGTTTTCCATACCCTGCATCGAGCGGACGATCTGCATCTGCACGTCAAACGGCAGGCTGGTGGAGATACCGTTCGGGTAAATTTCGTTGGAGGTTAGCCCTTCCGGCTCCAGGAAGATCTGGTGCTGGTTACGATCGGCAAAGCGCATGACTTTGTCTTCGATCGACGGACAGTAGCGCGGGCCGATGCCTTCGATCACGCCAGCATACATCGGGCTACGATCGAGGTTATTACGGATCACGTCATGGGTTTTCTCGTTGGTATGCGTGACGTAGCACGGCATCTGGCGCGGGTGCTGAGACACTTCGCCAAGGAACGAGAAGACCGGCATTGGGTCATCACTGTTTTGCTGAGCCAATACGCTGAAATCGATGGTGCGCGCGTCAATTCGCGGCGGCGTCCCGGTTTTCAGGCGGCTGACGCGCAGCGGCAGTTCGCGCAGGCGACGGGACAGTGGGATAGATGGCGGATCGCCAGCGCGGCCACCGCTGTAGTTATCCAGGCCAATATGGATTTTGCCGTCCAGGAAGGTCCCGACAGTCAGCACGACCGCTTTTGCACGGAATTTGAGGCCCATCTGGGTGACAGCGCCAACAACACGATCGTTTTCGACAATCAGATCTTCAACCGCCTGCTGGAAGATCATCAGGTTAGGCTGGTTCTCCAGTGCAGTACGGACCGCCTGACGATAGAGCACGCGATCCGCCTGAGCGCGAGTGGCGCGAACGGCCGGGCCTTTACTGGCGTTTAGTATCCTAAACTGAATGCCGGCGTGGTCGATCGCCGTTGCCATCAGGCCGCCGAGCGCATCCACTTCTTTTACCAGGTGTCCCTTCCCAATGCCGCCAATCGCCGGGTTGCAGCTCATCTGCCCCAGAGTGTCGATATTGTGTGTCAAAAGCAGGGTCTGCTGACCCATTCGCGCTGCGGCCATCGCGGCCTCAGTGCCTGCATGACCCCCGCCAATGATGATGACGTCAAAAGGATCCTGATAAAACATGGTGGTCTGCCTCGCGTAAAGCGGTATGAAAATGGATTGAAGCCCGGGCCGTGGATTCTACTCAACTTTAGTCTTTCGAGAAAGCATTGGGATCCTGGGCTATTAAAAAGAAGATCTTTTTATTTAGAGATCTGTTCTATTGTGATCTCTTATTAGGATCGCCAACCTTTGTGGATAAGTACGATCCGGGTATTAAGATCAACCGTTTAAGACGGATCATTATCTGTGAATGATCGGTGATCCTGGTCCGTATAAGCTGGGATCAAAGTGAAGGGTTATACACAACTCAAAAACTAGCCAACGGTTATTCTTTGGATAACTACCGGTTGATCCAAGCTTTTAACCAGAGTTATCCACATAAAAAAGTACGATCTTTACAAATCTCTGAGCAATGGATGCCATGATCCCAGCCAAATTTCAGCCGGATCTTCCGGTATCTCATGTTCAAGGACGTTGATCCGCAGCGTTTCGCCAACCTGTTTTGCGCCACAAGCCTTCAGTTCAGCTTCCAGTTTGTCGATAGCGCCGCAAAATGTGTCGTATTCACGGCTACCGATACCAACGGCACCGAAGCGAACGCGGGAGAGATCCGGTTTCTGCTCGCATAATGCTTCATATAAAGGAAGCAGGTTGTCAGGAATGTCGCCTGCACCGTGTGTAGAGCTGATCACCAGCCAGATCCCCTCAGCAGGAACCTCATCCAGCATCGGGCCATGCAGCATTTCGCTGGAAAAACCAGCGTCGTCCAGCTTTTCCGCCAGATGTTCCGCAACATATTCAGCACTGCCAAGCGTGCTGCCGCTGATTAGAGTGATGTCTGCCATGCTCGCCCACCTTTATAAAGAAGGCGCATTGTACGCTGTGAGCGAGCTGGGATCTACCTGTGGAAAAATGTGGGATTAAAAAAAGCGATCACGGCTTGATGGTACGCATGATCGGGTTCTGCAGGACGATCAGCGTTTCGGTGGACTGAATTTCATCAATTGTTTGGATCTTGTTGATAAGTACCTGTTGGAGGGCGTCGATCGATTTGCACATTACCTTAATAAAGATGCTGTAGTGCCCGGTGGTGTAGTACGCCTCGGTCACTTCATCCAGGCTTTCCAGCCGTGCCAGCGCCGACGGATAGTCTTTCGCGCTCTTGAGAATAATGCCGATAAAGCAGCCCACGTCATAACCTAATTGTTTGGGGCTGACGTCGACGTGCGCGCCGGTAATGATCCCGGCCTGTTTCATCTTCTCTACGCGTACGTGGATGGTGCCCGGGCTGACGGCGAACTGCTTAGCCAGTTCCGCGTAGGCGGTACGGGCGTTGGCCATCAGGGCCTCAAGAATGCCGCGGTCCAGATTGTCGATCTGATAATTTTCCATAGGTTTTTCTTATGAAGATTAATGATTACCTCTATTTTAGCCTTTATTTTTAATGAATCAAAAGTCGATAAGGCTTTTTGTTGTTTGATTATTGAATTGCGGGCCTGTTTTGTTGCTTAATCAATTGCAACAGGACGCAGGAGTAAAAATAATGAAAACCGCATACATCGCAAAACAACGCCAGATCAGTTTCGTTAAATCCTATTTTTCCCGTCAGCTGGAAGAGAAGCTAGGGCTCGTAGAAGTCCAGGCGCCGATCTTAAGCCGCGTGGGGGATGGGACACAGGACAACCTGTCTGGTTGCGAGAAGGCGGTTCAGGTGAAAGTGAAAACACTGCCAGATGCCCAGTTCGAAGTGGTTCATTCCCTTGCGAAGTGGAAGCGTCAAACCCTGGGACAACACGACTTCAGCGCGGGCGAAGGGCTGTACACGCATATGAAGGCCCTTCGCCCCGATGAAGACCGACTATCTCCGATTCACTCCGTTTACGTTGACCAGTGGGACTGGGAACGTGTGATGGGGGATGACGAACGCCACGCCGGCACGCTGGAAAGTACCGTAAAGGCGATTTGGGCGGGCATTAAAGAAACCGAAGCTGCTGTAAGCAAAGAGTTTGGGCTGACACCGTTCCTGCCAGAACAAATTCACTTTGTGCACAGTGAAACGCTGCTGAGCCGCTATCCGGGCCTTGATGCAAAAGGCCGTGAGCGCGCCATCGCCAAAGAACTGGGCGCGGTGTTCCTGATTGGTATCGGCGGTAAATTGTCCGATGGTCAGCGCCACGATGTACGTGCACCGGACTATGACGACTGGAGCACCCAGACCGCCTCCGGCCTGACGGGGTTGAACGGCGATATTCTGGTGTGGAACCCGGTGCTGGAAGACGCGTTTGAACTCTCTTCTATGGGGATCCGCGTGGATGCGAAAGCGCTGAAACATCAGCTGCAGATCACCGGCGACGAAGATCGTTTACAGCTGGAGTGGCACCAGGCGCTGCTGCGTGGTGAAATGCCGCAGACTATCGGCGGCGGTATTGGTCAGTCTCGTCTGACGATGCTGTTGCTGCAACTGCCCCATATCGGCCAGGTACAGTGCGGCGTATGGCCGGCTCAGGTACGTGAAAGCGTCTCCGCTCTGCTGTAACCCAATCTAACGCCGCCAGCGCCTCAGCAGGCGGCTTCTTAACCCGGTATCAAAGCGCCAGATATGATCGAAAATGCGCATGATCCCGGGTTTGCCATGAGCGGACATCGCCACCGCGTGAAAACGATGCTGATGTTTATGCTGAAGATCCCCCACCTTTTTGACCACCTCATCCGGTAGCCGCTGGGCGATAAAATCGGAAATCACCACCGCGTCGGCATCCTGCCACTGCGGGTTTTGCAGATGCTCGATAATGGCGCGGAAGCAGCTGGCCATATCGGTACCGCCGCGAAAGCGCTGGCTTAAAAAGCGGATCGCCTGCTCCAGCCCCTGACGCCCGGTTAACTCGTAGCGCACCACTTCGCTGGAGAACAGCATAATGTAGCAGCGACGGTTATCCGCCAGCGCCACGCGCATCAGCGCGAGGCAGAACGCTTTGGCGCACTGCTCGTTGAAGCCGCCCATCGAGCCGGACGTATCCACGCAGACAATAAACGGCCCGCGCGGCTGTTCATCAACGTCCTGATGTACGACCGGACGCTCGGTCACCTTCTCGCGCCAGGCGTCGCCGTGTAGACGGTAGGTTAGCAGCTGTTTCTCCACCAGCCGCCGGTAAAACTCATATTCCAGCTCGGTGATGCCAAGCGTTGCCAGCTCCGGCGGCAATAAACGCAGAATATCGTCGCTTTGCTGGATGCCATCAACCTGCTCGGGCACGGTGGAGGGCTCGCGCACCAGTGAACGGAAAGTCTCCATGGGGGAATCTTTCTTCGGCACTGATTTGGCCTCTCGCGAACGGCCCAACTGCTCGGCCAGGCGCAGCAGCTCTGGCTGCTGGCTGAGAAACTCACCGTATTTCACAATTAGCTGATAGTCGCCGCGCTTAAGTTGTCCGGCGCTCATATCCCACAGTCGCCCACCGGCGCTATCGTTTTCCACCAGCACCGGATCCAACTGGCCGCTTAGCGTCATCCGTTCCTGTACTTCGCTCAATAACTGTTCACGCTCTTCTTCCAGCAGCTGCTGATTGAGGGAGGTGACCTGAACCACCAGGCTTAAGCGCCAGCGTTGCAGGAAAAGGGTGTGTAGCGCAGGGGTAAAAGTGGCGTTATTTGCCGCCAGCTGCTGAGCCTGAGCGGCAAAAGGCGACTGGACGCGAGTGAGTAGCGCCAGAATCTGCGGCAGTTGAACGATAAACTGGCTGGTGGAGAGTATCTGGCTCTGCTGATAGCAGATGACCTCCTCTTCCAGCTCGTGTGGCACCGGGGCGCCTTTGAGTCGGTTTCTAAAGGTTTCGCGCCAGCGGGGAAGATCGTCGGTAATGGCGCTTTTCAGGCGTGGAAATTTTTCAAAGAACACGGCCAACTGCGGGGAAGCCAGCAGGGCGATGATCATCTCTTCGATCATCCCCTCTTCGCCGACCGCCAGCATGACGTTGAGCGTATCGATGGTCAGCATTAACTCTGCGCCTGCTTAATTTGTGCGGCCACGTCCTGAAGGCTGGCTTCGATACGTCCCAGCCATTCGTCATGAATGAACAGACATTTTTGCTGCTCGCTAAAGCGGTTATGCTGCTGGTGCCACTCTTCATCTAAGGCGAGCAGCTGCTGGCGGATCTCGGTCGGCATACTTTCTGCTGAGCCCGAACCCGGCAGGGACAGACGGGTACCCTGAAGGCTGATGTCGCGCACGACCAGATGCTGTGCTGCATCCACTTCCATATTTAACGTCAGCGCAAAACCGATACCGTTGAGCTTACCGCGAATCTCGCCGCCCTTCTCCAGCCAGTTTTCCAGCGCCTGGCGCTCGAAAGTAATGTGAATGACCTCAATATCGTGCAGCTTGAGCGGCTGCTGGAGCAGCAGGGTCACCGTTGGCGTTTGAATCTCCGGCGGCAGCTCATAATGCGGTTTGCGGCTAAACATGCCGCCCAGACGGGTGACTTTCAGCGCGGTTTTGTCGCTTTGTTGCTGCTGAATTTGCAGGCGCTGCTGGGTGATGGCGCCCAGCTTGTTGAGCATGGCCTGCTGCTGCCATGCATGCCCGGTCATCAAAATATCTATTTGTTGTTGAAGAAGATTTCGGCTTTCCGCATCGTGCCACAGGCACTCTTTTAGCAGGATCAGATCGATAGGCGCGATCGTGTCGCGGCCGCTGAAGAAAGCGCAGGCTTGCAGCAGACGGATCGCCTTTTTCCAGCGACGATCGGAAACGTAAGGCGCATTTGGTAGATTATCCAGCTGTTGGCGCAGGGTAAAAATCAGTTCAAACACCGCATCCGGCAGCTTCACGTTGCCGATATCTTTCTGCCACTGGAAGTACTCTTCGTCGGTAACCTGCAGATTGGCCGGAATCGGGTTGTCGTTTTCATCCTGCTGGCTAATCAGCATCGAGCGGAAATTGCCCTTATCCTGCACTTTATCGAGCCACAGGCGAATCAGCATGCGGTCGTACAATGCTTCGAGACTGCTTTCGGCTTCCGGCAATTCATTCGAGGCGGTGACCAGCAGGCGCATGGGAATCTTTTCCACGCTGGCGCCGTTGCGGAAGTGACGTTCGTTGATGGCGGTCAGCAAGGTGTTCAGGATGGCCGGGCCCGCTTTCCAGATTTCATCAAGGAAGACGATCTCAGCCTCAGGTAGATAGCCGGCAGTCAGGCGCTCATAGCGGCCTTCATCTTTTAACGCCTGAATAGAGAGCGGCCCAAAGACCTCTTCCGGCGTAGAGAAACGGGTCATCAGATATTCGAACGCGCGGGCGTGCTGGAAGGCGAACTTCAGGCGGCGGGCAATCAGGCTTTTCGCGATCCCCGGTGGACCAAGTAAAAAGACGCTTTCGCCGCTCAGGGCTGCCAGCAGGCAGAGGCGAATAGCGTGACTACGTTCAAATAGCCCTTTCTCCAGCGCGCTGCTCAGCCGCGAAATTCTTTCTGCTAATAAATGTGGTTGGGCCATAATTAACTTGCGTCCTTTCGCCGTTTAATCAGCTAACTGGCTGAGTATAGACGTTTAAGTCTTTAGGTGAATAGCCTGAATAGTACCTCGCAATTTCTTGAGGCAGGTTAATATGACGTGATTAAGGGGTACGATTTTGACGCTAATCGTGCATACTGTGCGCTTTTCGTGGGCCAAGGGACTAGGCACACATTTGTTTCATAAACGAAAGACTAGTCTATGAGCACTGATAATAAACAATCTTTATCAGCGATTACACTCGCTGCAATTGGCGTGGTATACGGCGATATTGGTACCAGCCCTCTTTATACGCTTCGTGAATGTTTATCTGGCCAGTTCGGTTTTGGCGTTGAACGTGACGCGGTTTTTGGCTTTCTGTCATTAATCTTCTGGCTATTGCTGTTAACGGTATCTCTCAAATACATCACCTTCGTGATGCGGGCGGACAACGCCGGCGAAGGGGGGATACTGACGCTGATGTCTCTGGCGGGGCGTAATACGTCCGCGCGCATGACTTCTGTACTGGTGATTCTCGGGCTGATTGGCGGCAGCTTCTTCTATGGTGAAGTGGTCATCACACCGGCGATTTCGGTGATGTCGGCGATAGAAGGTCTGGAAATCATCGCCCCCCAGCTTGATACCTGGGTGGTTCCCATCTCCATTATTGTTTTGACGCTGCTGTTTGCGATTCAGAAACACGGTACCAGCATGGTCGGTAAACTGTTTGCGCCGATTATGCTCATCTGGTTCCTGCTGCTGGCAGGCCTCGGCGCGCGCAGCATTATCGCCAACCCGGAAGTGTTGCAGGCGTTGAACCCTTATTGGGCGGTGAATTTCTTCCTGCAATACAAAACCGTCTCCTTTATCGCATTGGGCGCGGTGGTGCTGTCGATTACCGGAGTGGAAGCGTTGTATGCCGACATGGGGCACTTCGGGAAACTGCCGATTCGCCTGGCCTGGTTCTCGGTGGTGCTGCCGTCACTGGTGCTGAACTACTTTGGTCAGGGCGCGTTGCTGCTCAAGCATCCGGAAGCGATTAAGAACCCGTTCTTCCTGCTGGCGCCCGAATGGGCGTTGATTCCGATGCTGATTATCGCTGCCCTGGCGACGGTTATCGCCTCTCAGGCGGTGATCTCCGGCGTCTTCTCGCTGACGCGCCAGGCCGTGCGTCTGGGGTATCTGTCGCCGATGCGCATTATTCATACCTCAGAGATGGAATCGGGGCAGATCTATATCCCGTTCATCAACTGGCTGCTGTATATCTCCGTGGTTATTGTGATTGTCAGCTTCGAGCACTCCTCAAATCTGGCGGCGGCATACGGGATTGCGGTTACCGGGACGATGGTCCTGACGACCATTCTGTTCACCACCGTGGCGCGTAAAAACTGGCACTGGAATAAGTTCCTGGTTGCGCTGCTGTTTGTGGCGTTTATGTGCATCGACATTCCGCTGTTCTCGGCGAACCTGGATAAGATAGTCTCCGGTGGTTGGTTGCCGCTGACGCTGGCGCTGATCATGCTCACCATCATGACCACCTGGAAAAGCGAGCGTTTCCGCCTGCTGCGCCGCATGCACGAACACGGCAACTCTCTGGAAGCGATGATCGCCTCGCTGGAGAAATCGCCGCCGGTTCGCGTGCCGGGCACCGCAGTCTATATGTCGCGCGCGCTGAACGTCATTCCGTTTGCCATGCTGCATAACCTCAAGCACAACAAGGTGCTGCATGAGCGCGTCATTCTGCTGACACTGCGTACCGAAGATGCGCCGTACGTGCACAATGTGCGTCGCGTGCAGATTGAGCAGCTGTCGCCAACCTTCTGGCGCGTGGTGGCCAGCTACGGCTGGCGTGAAACCCCGAACGTGGAAGAGGTGTTCCACCGCTGCGGTCTGGAAGGCTTAAGCTGCCGGATGATGGAGACGTCGTTCTTTATGTCGCATGAGTCGCTGATCGTCGGCAAACGGCCATGGTATCTACGTCTGCGCGGCAAGCTGTATCTGCTGCTGCAGCGTAACGCGCTGCGCGCGCCGGACCAGTTCGAGATCCCGCCAAACCGCGTTATCGAGCTGGGCACCCAGGTCGAAATCTAACGCCATCAACGCCCTCCCTCATTTTGACGGAGGGCGTTTTTTTATCCCCTTTTCTCTTTTCGCGAAACGTTTCGATGGCGATCACATTTCTATAACCTGGTGATGGTTTTCTGCGCGTTCTTCAGACTACACTTATGACAGCGAAACGTTTCGCTAGTGGAGCAAGAAAACAAAATGAAGAAAGGCACGGTACTCAACTCTGAAATCTCGTCGGTTATTTCCCGTTTGGGCCATACCGATACGCTGGTGGTGTGCGATGCGGGTTTACCCATCCCTCGTAGCACGGCGCGCATTGATATGGCGCTAACCCAGGGCGTTCCCACCTTCATGCAGGTGTTGGGCGTGGTGACGCAAGAGATGCAGGTCGAGGCCGCCATTCTCGCCGCGGAAATTCAACACCATAATCCGCAGCTTCACGAAACGTTGCTCAAACACCTTGAGCAGCTGCAGCAACACCAGGGAAATAGCATTGACGTTCGTTACGTCTCACATGAGCAGTTCAAACAACAAACCGCAGACAGTCAGGCGGTGATTCGCAGCGGGGAGTGTTCCCCGTATGCGAATATCATTCTCTGTGCTGGCGTCACCTTCTGAGGCCATCATGGACGCACTCTTACAACTGAAAGGGATCGATAAATCGTTCCCGGGCGTGAAGGCGCTAGCTGGCGCCGCGCTGAACGTCTACGCTGGCCGCGTGATGGCGCTGGTGGGCGAAAACGGCGCGGGTAAATCCACCATGATGAAGGTGCTGACCGGGATCTACACCCGCGACGCTGGCTCTTTGTTATGGCTGGGTAAAGAGACCACCTTTAACGGCCCAAAATCCTCGCAGGAAGCCGGTATCGGCATCATCCACCAGGAGCTGAACCTGATTCCACAGCTGACGATTGCCGAGAACATTTTCCTTGGCCGTGAGTTTGTGAATCGCTTTGGCAAAATCGACTGGAAGAAGATGTATGCCGAGGCCGATATCCTGCTGGCCAAACTCAATCTGCGTTTTAAGAGCGACCGTCTGGTGGGTGACCTCTCTATCGGCGATCAGCAGATGGTGGAAATTGCCAAAGTGCTGAGCTTTGAGTCGAAGGTCATCATTATGGACGAACCGACCGATGCCCTGACCGATACTGAAACCGAATCCCTGTTCCGCGTCATCCGCGAGCTGAAATCACAGGGGCGCGGCATTGTCTATATCTCCCACCGTATGAAAGAGATCTTCGAGATCTGCGACGACGTGACCGTCTTCCGCGACGGGCAGTTTATTGCCGAACGCGAAGTCGCCAGCCTGAATGAAGATCTGCTGATTGAGATGATGGTCGGCCGCAAACTCGAAGATCAGTACCCGCATCTGGACAAAGAACCGGGTGAGATCCGCCTGAAGGTGGACGCATTGTGCGGGCCTGGCGTGAACAGCGTCTCCTTTACCCTGCGCAAAGGTGAAATTCTTGGCGTGGCCGGGCTGATGGGCGCCGGGCGCACCGAATTAATGAAAGTGCTGTACGGTGCGCTGCCGCGAACCAGCGGCTACGTGACGCTAGACGGCCATGAAGTGGTGACGCGTTCACCGCAGGATGGTCTGGCGAACGGCATTGTCTATATTTCCGAAGACCGTAAGCGTGATGGCCTGGTGCTGGGCATGTCGGTGAAAGAGAACATGTCGTTGACGGCGCTGCGTTATTTCAGCCGCGCTGGCGGTAGTTTGAAGCATAAAGACGAACAGCAGGCGGTGAGCGATTTTATCCGTCTGTTTAACGTCAAAACGCCTTCCATGGAGCAAGCGATCGGTCTGCTTTCCGGCGGTAATCAGCAAAAAGTCGCCATTGCGCGCGGCCTGATGACCCGCCCGAAGGTACTGATCCTCGATGAGCCGACGCGCGGCGTCGACGTGGGGGCGAAGAAAGAGATTTATCAGCTGATCAACCAGTTCAAGGCCGACGGCCTGAGCATTATTCTGGTCTCCTCGGAGATGCCGGAAGTACTGGGGATGAGCGATCGCATTATTGTGATGCATGAAGGGCATCTCGGCGGTGAGTTTTCACGCGAGCAGGCCACCCAGGAAGTATTAATGGCTGCCGCTGTGGGCAAGCTTAACCGCGTGAACCAGGAGTAAAAAAGATGACAACCCAGTCTGTGGCGGGTCGCCGCTATTTCACTAAAGCATGGCTGCTGGAGCAAAAATCGCTGATAGCTCTGCTGGTGCTGATAGCGATTGTCTCGACCATGAGCCCCAACTTTTTTACCGTCAATAACCTGTTCAACATCCTGCAGCAAACCTCCGTGAATGCGATCATGGCGGTTGGGATGACGCTGGTCATTTTAACGTCGGGGATCGACCTGTCCGTCGGTTCCCTGCTGGCGTTGACCGGCGCGGTCGCCGCCTCGATTGTGGGCATCGAAGTTAATGCGCTGGTGGCGGTTGCTGCCGCACTCGCATTAGGTGCCGCAATTGGGGCCGTTACCGGCGTGATTGTTGCTAAAGGGCGGGTGCAGGCATTTATCGCTACGCTGGTGATGATGCTGCTGCTGCGCGGTGTGACCATGGTCTACACCAACGGTAGTCCGGTCAATACCGGCTTTACCGACAACGCCGACGTGTTTGGCTGGTTCGGTATTGGCCGCCCGCTGGGTATCCCAACGCCGGTGTGGATCATGGCGATTGTCTTCCTCGCGGCGTGGTACATGCTGCACCACACGCGTCTGGGTCGTTATATCTATGCGCTGGGCGGTAACGAAGCGGCAACGCGTCTTTCCGGTATTAGCGTCAATAAAGTCAAAATTATCGTCTACTCTTTGTGCGGGTTACTGTCGGCGCTGGCGGGTATTATTGAAGTGGCGCGCCTCTCCTCGGCACAACCGACTGCGGGTACCGGCTATGAGCTGGATGCTATCGCGGCGGTAGTACTGGGCGGTACCAGCCTGGCGGGCGGTAAGGGTCGTATCGTCGGCACGCTTATCGGTGCGCTGATTCTTGGGTTCTTGAACAACGGTTTGAACTTGTTAGGCGTTTCTTCTTATTACCAGATGATCGTTAAAGCAGTCGTCATTTTGCTGGCGGTGCTGGTGGACAACAAAAAGCAGTAACAAACGACACTACAGGACATCTTAGATATGAACATGAAAAAACTGGCTACCCTGGTTT